>CAYTGH010000030.1:0-3419 GCA_964437355.1 uncultured Candidatus Saccharibacteria bacterium
GTCCTACCGTTAGACGACCCTCCATTTCACCCCGCCAAATTTACTTTAGGTTTGTCTCCAAAGTTGCGGGGCTAGGATTCGAACCTAGATTAATGGAGCCAGAATCCATCGTCCTACCGTTAGACGATCCCGCAACTTTAGAGACAAGCTTTTTAAAAGCATTACCACCTTTCCAACTTTTAATTTGTTTTTCTCTTTCTCTTGCTTCTTTTAGAATATTGAAAAACTCCGTATGTATTATTGCCCATGGTCTCTTCTTCTTTGTAGAATAAACATATCCTTTATTATGTCTCTTCAATCTCTCTTTTGGCTCTAACTTAGTAATACCAACATAGTGATTATTAGAGTTATTTTTTAAAATATATAAGTGGGGCATAATTTTGGCGAGGTAAACTAAACCTTCAGATAATACCTCGTTGCTAAAAAGGTTGAGGCCATACCCAAACCCAGACTAGCACCTAGCTGAACGGCAATAATAAATAGGCAATGAGCTTGGTAGTAAACTCCGAGATTGAAACTGGGCAAGATCAAACTTAAATGAGGAGTGAGCCAGAAAAGCAAAGGAATAAAAATAATATTAGCCGCTAAAAATCCCGCTAATCCGTAAATAGCGCCTTGGACAACAAACGGACACCAAGCAAACCAATTCGAAGCCCCGACTAGTTTCATCGTTTCCATCTCTTCTCTTGTTGAATAAATAGCTAGCCGAATCGTATTAAAGACCACTAAGATCACCAAGCAAATTAAGACTAAACCCGCAATCAAACTGAAATAATCTAACTTCCGCATCAAATAAAAAGCTTTATTAATCACTTCCTGCCGATTCAGGTAATCTACTTGATAGATTAAAGACGGAAAAGATTCTCCCAGATAATCCGTAATTTCCCGATATTGATTTTCTTGGTAAGCGGTGATATCTAAAGCCGGACGAATAGCGTCTGGGCCAGCTTCCTCTAACGCTTTTTGATACAATCCTTCTCCGCCATGGCGCTTTTTAAATTCTTCTAAAGCCGCTGCTGGAGAAACATATTGAGTCGCTTCAATGGCTCCCGGAAAACTTTCTCGAAGCTGTTCATCTACTTGATTAATCTGTTCTTCATTAGTCCCCCTCTGAAAATAAGCTGAGATGCCCATTTGGCTGCTCACCTCGTTAATTAAAGCTTGACTTAATCCGTTAAACATCAACCAGCCACTAATCAAGAAAACAGCCAGAGTCATTACAAAAATCGTAACCACGCTCGCTTCCTTGTTTCTAGCAAATCCTGACCAGCCAAATTTAATTAAGCGTCGAAAAGTAGTTAACATTAACAAAGAATAAAATTACTATCTTTACTATCACTAAAGATCGTCCCATCCTTAAGAGTAATAATCCTTTCTCTTATCTGACTGATAACCTCTCTATCGTGAGTGGACACAATAACCGTTGTTCCTAATTGGTGAATGCGTTTGAGAATCTCGATAATTCCCCATGTATTAGAGGAATCTAAATTGCCACTTGGCTCATCGGCAATAACAACTTCCGGCTGGTGAATTAAAGCCCGGGCAATCGCTAATCTTTGTTTCTCGCCGCCGGACAACTGATAAGGATAATAAGTAGCTTTATCCTTCAAGTTAACAATATTGAGCACTCGGGGAACATCTCTCTTAATTTCTTCATCGCTCGCTCCAATAACCATTAATATGTAAGCGACATTATCATAGGCGGTCTTCTTCGATAATAATTTGTAATCCTGAAAAACAACTCCTATCTTCTGTCGAATCAGAGCCAAGGTTTTAGAGTCCGCTTCATTCACCAGATGATCTTCAAAAAAAACCTTTCCTTCCGTTGGTTTTTCTTCCCCAATCAAAAGTTTGATTAAAGTTGTTTTGCCTGCTCCGGAGCGACCGACCAAGCTGACCATCTCCCCTTTGGCCACCTCTAGATTAATATTCTTAAGAGCCGGACTTGAAGGAGAATAAATTTTAGTGACTTCTTCAAACTTAATTATCATCTTGCTTAATTTCTGCTTCAATAAATAATTGTAAGTTCCCATCTAAAACATCCATAACATTGGAAATCTTTACTCCGGTCCGATCGTCTCTCGCTAATTGATAAGGCTGAAGGATGTAAGAACGAATTTGCTGTCCCCAGCTAGCATCTTTTCCTTGGCTACCGAAATTTGCTAATTCTTTCTTCTGTTCTCTTTCTTTGCGCGCTTGTAATTTAGCCGCCAGCACCTTCATCGCCATCGCCCGATTCAGACCTTGCAATCTTTCTGACTGGCAACTAACGACGAGACCCGTAGGTAAATGAGTAAGGCGGATAGCAGATTCTCTCCGATTCACATATTGTCCGCCGGGCCCAGAAGACCGGAAAGTATCAACCCTTAAATCACTAGGATTAATTTCTATCTCCTTCGTTTTCAATTCAGGCAAAACTTCAACTAAAGCAAAAGACGTGTGCCTTAACCCTTGTTCAGAAAAAGGAGAAATTCTAACCAGGCGATGAACGCCACTTTCTTTCTTTAAAGAGCCGTAAACATATTTCCCTTTCATCTCGAAAGCAATGGAGTTGATACCTACTCGCCCATCTGGTCCTCCTGGCTCACCAAGAGATTTGCTTAAGATTTTCGTTTTCCAACCCTGCCTTTCAGCGTACCGCTCATACATTCTCAAAAGCATCGCTACCCAGTCTTCCGCTTCCCGACCACCAGCACCAGCTTCTATGTTAATCATAGCATTTCCCTGGTCGAATGGACCAGTAAACAAGGTTTTGATTTCTTCTTGCTTAATGGCCTGTTGCAGTTTCTTAAACAATTGAGAAATTTCTTCTCCTAATTGTTCATCATTTTGGGCTAATTCAGAAAAACTTTTTAAATCTTCCAACTGCTTCTCTAAGGAGTGAAAAGAGCTTACTTCTTCTTCTAGCTGGGTTAACCTTTTTTTAATCTCGACAGCCTCGGATTGATTTTTCCAAAAAGCCGGCTGATTGACTTTCTGCTTCAAAAGAGCGATCTCTTCCTCTTTTTTCGTCCAGTCAAAGACAGTCTTTTAATTGGTAGAGTCTTTTCTGTAATTTATCAATTTTGGCCGTTGTTGAATTCATAATTAATATTAAATAATTAAACCTTAAGAAGAGCCGAGAGCGGGAGTCGAACCCACGACCTAACGCTTACGAAGCGTTCGCTCTACCAACTGAGCTATCTCGGCCTACGGCCAGACGAAGTCGGCCTACGGCCAGACGAAGTCGGCCTTCGGCTCGACAAAGTTCGGCCTACGGCCAGACGAAGTCGGCCTTCGGCTCGACAAAGTTCGGCCTTCGGCTCGACGAAGTCGGCCTATGGCCAGACGAAGTTCGGCCTACGGCCAGACGAAGTCGGCCTACGGCCAGACGAAGTTCGGCCTACGGCCAGACGAAGTCGGCCTACGGCCAGACGAAG
>CAYTGH010000030.1:3519-5490 GCA_964437355.1 uncultured Candidatus Saccharibacteria bacterium
TCGGCCTGGAGCGGTAGACGGGAGTCGAACCCGCGATCTTCTGCTTGGGAAGCAGATATTCTACCAACTGAACTACTACCGCTTAAAAGCAAACCAGTTTTTAAAGAACCGAAGACATTTTTGCCACCAAGGCAAAGGCGTTTCCTGTTCTGAAGAAGGGGTTTCTGGTGGATTAATAAAAGCAATAGCTTTCTCTCCCGGCTTTTGTAAATTCAATTCTTCTCGGGCTACCCTTTCTAAATAATCAAAATGATCCATGGTTTGAATATCTTCTTCCAGTTCTGCCTTTTTCTCCTCCAATAATTCTTTCTGCTGTTTTAAATTCTCGACCGTCTGCGTTAAATCCCTTCCCCTCTGCCAAGCCTGCCAACTGGTTTTTCCTAAAAAGATCACTAAAAGAAAGACAACTAAAATGATTAGCCAACGCCCAATCCCATGATGTTTCTTTTTCTTCTTTTGACTTTTAAAAATGTAACTCATCTTCCATGACAAAGCATTAACTTCTATGATAAAGCATTAACTTTAATCAGAAAGCATTAACTTTCATCATAAAGCATTAATCCGTTTCTTTCAACATGTCTAAAAAAACATGCGAGGGAATTCTTATCCTGGCTCGCTTCGCCAACTCTTTCTTCCCTTTTCGCTGTTGCACTAAAAGCTTTTTCTTGCGAGTCCAATCCCCTCCGTAGAGAGGAGCCGTTACGTCTTTTCTTTTAGCTTTAATGGTCCGGCGAACGATCACTCGGCCTTCTTGATAAACTTGAATAGGAACCGCGAATTGCTGAGCCGGCAAAAGACGCAGTAGCTTCTCGGCTATTATTTGCCCTTGACGGTAAGCTTCGTTCCGACCGACAATACGTGCCAAACTTTCTCTCTTGTCGTTAACAATAGATACTTCTAACTTCACTAAATCGGCTGGCTGATAACCTATTAATTCGTACCGCCAAGAACATCTTCCCTCAGTTAAACTCTTTAACCGATTATCAAAACCAGAAATAATTTCTCGCAGAGGAGCATTATAAACCAATAAGAATCTTTCGGCCGCTAACGATAATTGTTTATCAAACTGACCCGAAAGATCCCCCAGCATATTCATCACTTTCCCCATATATTGAGCCGGGACAATAACCCCAACTTTCGCCCACGGTTCTTCTATCTTCTTAATAGAAATGTCCTGCGGCCAATCGACTGGAGAATTGATAACTTGGACACCCTGATCCGTGCTCAAGCGGTAGCTAACCGTCGGAGCCGTTACCACTAAATCTAAAGAAAATTCTTCCTCTAATCTTCGGACAACCACTTCGGTATGGAGCAGTCCTAAAAATCCTACTTGGAATCCCTTACCCAAACCCTCTCGGACAACCGGTTTAAAAACTAAAGCGGGATCATTTAATTTTAGTCTTTCCAAGCTTGATTTAAGATCTTCAAAATTTTTATCCTCCTGGGGATATAAATCATTAAAAACTACCGCTTGGGGATTCCGATAACCCGGTAATGGCTGAACCATCTTCACTTCATTTTTCAGTACAACAGTATCCCCGATTCTAACCCGGCGAGCTTCTTTCAATCCGCTGACTAAATACCCTATGTCTCCCGCCTTAAGATTTTCTCCTTTGACTAAATCGGGGGCAAAAAAACCAACTTCTTTAACTTCTCCCCCTAACTCGCTAGCTAAAAGATAAATTTCTTGGCCCGCTTTAATGCTGCCTTCTTTTACTCTTAGATAAATAATAGTCCCCCGGAAATTATCGTAATGAGAATCAAAAATTAATCCCCGAAAAGGCTTTTCTTCTTCCTGAGCCGGTTGAGGAACTTTTTTAATAACAGATTGCACAACCTTTTCTTCAGCATCACTATTTGCCTCTCCCAATCCCATACCAGCAACAGAACCAGTCTTCAATACCGCCAATTTCAACGAAACCAAAATCCTATTCAAAGAATCAGTTAAACTCTGAACTTCAAAAATCTTAC
>CAYTGH010000031.1:0-5415 GCA_964437355.1 uncultured Candidatus Saccharibacteria bacterium
GCCACTTATTGAATCGAGGTCTAACCTCAATTTTAACTTATCGAGGTCTAACCTTGATTGACTTAAAGCTTGACACGACATTATTCTTTGTCATAATATAAGTATTATTAAAGTTGTTCTTTAAAACTCAAGTGGAAATTGCTAGTAATATGGTTACTGGTTGAAACAAAAAGGCGACTATATTACTAGTAATTTCCTTCGGGCGAGGAAGGGAAAACTGGTAAATCAACGGCGTTATCTTGTCGCTACCTGTAAAAAGCAGGAAAAACAAGATAATCCTTGCTGGGATAGCGAGGACGTGCTACTTTCGGGATGAAAGTAGCAAGGAGGATTCTAATGGATATTTTTAGGCTAGAAGCGTGGCAGAACGAATTTCCAGAACTCCGTAAGATTTTTCAGATTTACCTGGGGTTAAGCAATTCGGATCTTCAAACAGCGTTGGTTCAGATTCACGCTGACTCCCTTGATCGTGACAGATTACAAAATAGCTTATCTGTAAGAGATCCGGGAATTCAAGCGGAGTTGTTTGCGGTGGACGAGCCTCTGTTTTGGCGAGGCGGAAGAATACGGCGCATTCAAATCAGGCCCACTATTATGGAGTATTCTAATGATACTGAGCCAGACACTGTTTTAGTTAAAGGGGAGCCGATGTTCTATGCTTTATTGGAACAAGGAAAGCTCAGCCATACATCGAGGTTGGTTGTAACGTATGTTAACTGGGCCGAAAAACCGATATCAATGGAAGTGGAGATTCTAAAGATTCCTCAAAATGCTTCTTCTTTGGGGTATTATATTCAGCAACTTCGACGTGAGTCGAGAGAAACGTTGCTGAAGGAAATCGGATCTTCGAGTAAAGATCAGCACCAAGATCCTCAACGTCCTCACTCGGTCGTGTAATCTTGAGAATAGGGGGGTCTTTTTGAGTCATTATTGGCTTTAAGGAGACCCCCTATTTTTTGTTAATTCTAAAAAATTTGACTCTAAAATTTAATTGAAAATTAATACCATTGCTCATTTTTTTGTAAAAAATTTGATTTGCTTTTCTGCGTTTTCTAAGGTAAAATAAGGTAAAATAAAGCAAATCGGAGAGATTTCCTTTGTTAGTAAAATAAGGTAAATCTGTATTATAATGAATATCAAGGAATTAAGAAAAAAAGCCTCTCAAGACGTTGAACGAATTAAAAACGTTGAAGAATTAAAAAGAGTTTACCAAGAATATCTAGGCCGAAAAGGAAAAATTCTTTTATTTTTTAATGAATTAAAGCATTATTCTTTGGATGAAAGAAAAGAGCAGGGGCGTCAGATTAATAAGTTTAAATCTTGGCTGGAAGAAGTTTTGGATAAAAAAGAAAAAATACTGAAAGAGAAAGTATATCGTCGAAGAATTCAAAAGGAGAAATTAGATATCACTCAACCGGCTTCTAAGACGACATTAGGGCATCTTCATCCTTTAACCAAAGTCACTTATCAAATAGAAGATATTTTTCAATCTCTAGGATTTTCTATTATTCAAGGGCCGGAGATTGAAGATGAATATTATAATTTTGATGCTTTGAATATTCCCAAAGACCATCCGGCTCGTGATCAATGGGATACTTTTTGGTTAAAAGATGGCAAACATTTATTGAGAACGCATACCTCTCCGGTGCAAATTCGTTATATGGAGAAACATTATCCGCCTTTTCGAATTATTGTCCCGGGACGATGTTTTCGCCACGAAGCAACAGATGCTTCTCATGATGTCCAGTTTAAACAATTAGAGGGGTTAATGGTGGGTAAAGATATATCGGTAGCGAACTTTAAAGCGGTGATACAGCAATTCTGTTCTTCTTTCTTTGGACCCCAAATCCAAATGCGCATGAGGCCAAGTTATTTTCCCTTTACGGAGCCAAGTTTTGAAATTGATCTTCGATTAAAAGGTAAGAAGTGGACAGAAGTTTTGGGGGCGGGGATGATGCATCCTGAAATTTTTAAAGCGGTTGGCTATCAACCTGGAGAATGGCAAGGCTTTGCTTTTGGCATGGGCATTGATCGATTGGCGATGTTGAAATATCACGTGGATGATATTCGTTTGTTTTATAATCCTGATTTAAGATTTATCGAGCAATTTTAATATGAAATTTTCTTTCTCTTGGTTACAATCTTTTTTTGATCAGAAATTGCCCGCGCCAAAAGTGCTGGCGGAACTTCTTACGCAAAAAGCTTTTGAGACCGAGGCGGTAAATTCAAAAGTTTTAGAAGTAGATATTTTGCCTAATCGAGCACCTGATTGCTTGTCTTATCAAGGATTAGCCCGAGAGATAGGCGCTGCTTTGGGCCTGAGGCCCAAAACTCTAGACCTTCACGTTCCGCGTAACAAAACATCTTTAAAAACAGCGAAAGTTATTGAGGTAGAGGTCAAAAAGCCTCAAGATTGCCGACGTTATTCTGTCCGATTAATTGAGGGAATTAAAATTCAAGAATCTCCTTCGTGGATTAAGCAACGCTTAGAGGAGTCCGGATTACGTCCTATTAACAACGTGGTTGATTTGGCTAATTATGTGATGTTGGAAACAGGTCAACCCCTGCATGTCTTTGATATTGATAAAATAGAAGGAAATAAATTAATTGTTCGTCAAGCTAAAGCGAACGAGAAGATTACAACCCTTGATGACAAAACTTATTCTTTAAATAAGTCGGCTTTAGTTATTGCTGATCTTCATAATTCCTTAGCGATAGCGGGAGTTAAGGGGGGTAAAAAGGCGGAAATTACTAAAGCGACTAAAAGTATTTTAGTGGAAGCCGCTAATTTCTCTAGAGCTTCCGTGAGGGGCATTTGGAAAAAAATGGGCTTACGAACAGATGCGTCTTGGCGATTTGAAAATGGCCTCGATCTTGGTTTAGCGGAAATAGCCCAAAATAGATTTGCTAATTTAATGATTGATCTTTACCAAGCTGAGCCGGCTTCTGATATTGTTGATTTCTATCCCGTTCCTTCTTTAGAAAGAAGAGTTGATTTGTCTTTAGAATATTTAGAAAAACTCTTAGGAGTAAAAATTAAAGATAGTCAGGTGGCTTCTATCTTGCAGAGCTTAGGTTTCAAAATCGTTAATCGATCAGTTAAGAAATGGAAGATCGTCGTGCCTAGCTGGCGTTTAGATATTTCAGGCCAGGCGGATTTAGTAGAAGAAGTTGCTCGTCTTTATGACTACGAAAAAATTCCCGCTCAAGCTTCAATCGTCAACCTTATTCCTCCAGTTAGAAATTGGTCTCAGTTCTGGGGAAAAGAGATAAGAAACGTTTTAGTCAAGTCAGGCTTTAGTGAGGCTTTAAGCTATTCCTTCATTAGTGAGGAGCAGAGGTTATTCTTTTATTATCCGCCGGAAAATATTGTGGAGGTGGCTAATCCCGTCAGTCGCCGACAACGCTATCTACGACCCAATCTGTTAATCAATTTATTGGCCAGTCTTAAGGAAAATGAAAAACATCATCGACAAATAAAGATTTTTGAAATAGGACATGTTTTTATGCAGCCGTCCGAGTATTATCTTGAGAAATCTAGTTTAGCGGGCATACTTACTTCTCAGAACAGCCAAGAAGGATTTTATCAGTTGAAAGGAATAATTAAGCATTTAGCCGATAGTCTAGTTATCGACGATCTTTGGTTTGATAATTATCAAGCCACCCCTGAAGATTTTTCAAAGTTTATGTGGCATCCGTCGAGAGTATCGGAAATTAAGATAGGGGATAAAGAAATAGGATTTCTTGGAGAAATTCATCCTCGCTTAGAAGATGAATTAAATATTCCAGAATATGCTTTAGCCTTCGAGATTAATTTAGAAGATTTAACTAAATTTGCTTCTGAAGAACAAGAATATCGACCGGTTTCTTCTTATCCAGTCGCCAAAAGAGATCTATCGGTTATTGTCCCCTTGGCGGCGAAAATAGGAAAAATAATAGCTAAGATTAACGAGGTGGGCGGTCTTTTAGTGAGAGATGTTGATTTAATGGGGATTTATCGAGGAGATTCTATCACTCGGGGAAAGAAAAGTATTACTTTGCGTATTTATTTCCAAGCCCAGAATCATACTTTGCCAACAGCGGAAATCAACGATCTTCAAAAGAAAATTATTAAATCTCTTCAGCAAAAAGGCTGGATTATAAAAGATTAGAAAAAACTATGGTTAAAAAAATAGCTCAAAAAGGAAGCTACAGTGCTAAGGATATTTATGTTTTAAAGGGGCTAGAGCCGGTCCGGAAGCGTCCAGGGATGTATATCGGTTCAACGGGCCGGGAAGGGCTCCATCATTTGATTTGGGAGTGTTTGGATAATGCTATTGACGAAGCTTTGGCCGGTTATGCCAACCAGATAGAAATATTTTTATTGCCCAACAATACAATTCGCGTAACGGATAACGGGCGGGGTATTCCTGTTGACCAATATGCTCATAGCGGGAAATCAGCTTTGGAAGTAGTGATGACTACTCTTCATGCGGGTGCTAAGCTGGGAAGTAAGGCTTATCAAGTAGCGGGTGGTTTGCATGGGGTGGGAGTTTCTGTGGTTTGCGCTTTGTCGCAAGATTTGCGAGCGGAAGTCTGTCGTGGCGGAATAAGATATGTCCAAGAATATAAAAAGGGGAAGCCGGTTAGTAAATTGAAAAAAGACGGTTCTTGTCCAACAAACGGGACCGCTATTATTTTTGTCCCGGATCCCGAGATTTTTCGGGAGATTCAATTCAGCTGGCCTACTATTCTTCATCATCTCCGTCAGCAGGCTTACTTGACACCCGGGGTTAAGATGATGGCTATTGACCGAAGAGAAAAAGACAAAGAGAAAGATTATACTTTTTATTTTGACGGAGGCCTTCGTTCCTATGTCCGCTATTTAATCGGGCAAACAGCAGTCCGCCATCCAGATGTTTTTTATGCCCAAGATAGAGCTAATGATATCCAAGTAGAAGTTGCTCTTCAATATACGGAAGATATTGAAATTACCGAAGAAAGTTTTGCCAATAATATTTACACCCCAGAGGGTGGCACTCATTTAACTGGCTTTCGGGCTTCTTTGACGAGGATTGTTAATAATTATGCTCGGAAGAATAATTTTTTGAAAGAGGGAGAGGATAATATAGGTGGCAACGCCGTCAGAGAGGGAATAGTAGCTGTTGTTTCGGTTAAAATAAAAGAACCGGAATTTGAGGGGCAAACCAAGGCCAAGCTAGGAAATCCAGAAGTTAAAAACGCAGTTGAGAAAGTTTTAGCGCAGCATTTTAATGATTTCTTAGATAGAAATCCCTTACAGGCTAAAATAATAATTGAAGGATGTCTCAGAGCGGTCCGGGCTCAGCGAGCGGCTAAAGCGGCCAGAGCAACTGTTCTCGAAAAGCGGATTAAAGGCTTAACGCTTCCGGGGAAATTAGCTGATTGCAGTTCTCG
>CAYTGH010000032.1:0-4973 GCA_964437355.1 uncultured Candidatus Saccharibacteria bacterium
GCTCCCAATTAGCGACAACTAATTGGAAATTATCTGTACATTGAGGATTTTTAACTGATTCTTTAGCCAAGGGAAAGCTCCCCTGAGGATGGTGAAGAATAAAAGTTGGCTCCCAGATTTGTGGACGGCAATATTTTTTGTAAATCTGATCGGCTATCTCAGGCTTAGATGCTCCGTTTGGAATCTCGACTCCTAATTTCTTAGCTTTTTCTTTTAAGGATTCAGTATTTACTTCTTCAAGATCAATTTTGGTATATTGATACAAAAGCTGGTTAAAATCGATTCTAGCCCAAGGTCGGTGGAAATTTACTTTCTTTCCCTGATAAATAATTTCTAACTTTCCAAAAAGTTTTTTTAGCAAGCTCGCAAACATTTCTTCCGTCAGACGCATCAAGTCTTTATAGTCGGCGTAAGCCCAATAAAATTCCAGCGTGGTGAATTCAGGATTATGACTTTGGTCAATACCCTCATTGCGGAAGTTTTTGCCAATTTCATAAACTTTTTCAAATCCGCCGACGAGCAATCTTTTCAAATAAAGTTCGGGCGAAATACGTAAAAAAAGGTCAATATCTAAAGCTTCTAGATGCGTTTTAAATGGTTTAGCTTTGGCTCCTCCGTATTGCCCTTGAAGAATGGGGGTTTCTACTTCTATAAAATCTTTGTTTTCTAGGAATTTTCTAATATTCTCAATGATTTGAGAACGAATTTCAAAATTCTTTTTTACTTCTTCATTAAACCAGAGATCTAAATATCTTTTGCGATATCGAGTTTCTGTATCTTTTAACCCATACCATTGGCTCGGCCAGGGTCGGATCGCCTTACTTAAAATCTTTAACTCTTCACCTTTGATAGTTTTTTCACCGGTTTTAGTTTTAAAAAGAGATCCTTTGAAACTAGCAAAATCACCGGGATGAAAATAATGCAAGGAAAAGTCGTAAGCCTTGGGCCCCAGGGTATTTTCTCCGACAAAGACTTGTATTTTTCCCGTTCCATCTTGGATATCAAAAAAAGCTAATTTGCCATGCTTCCGCAAGGATAAAATCCTGCCGACAAGAACAACCTGCTCTTGACTTTTGGCTAATTTAGTAAATTGATTGAGGGCTTGGGCAATAGTATGAGTACGCTTAACCCGGGCTGGGTAAATATTTAGTCCCTGTCTCTTTAATGCTTCAATTTCCTTGATTCTTTCTTGCCTAATTTCCTCTTCTTGGTTCATATTACTCTTGATTCTAGTTGATTATTTTGTTCTTTGATTCTTTCTTGCCTAATTTCCTCTTCTTGGTTCATCTTATTCTAGTTTATCATTTTGCTGTGAAAAATACCAACTTAAGATTTCTTTGGCGGCCGGGGTCAAAGCAACCATATTATCAGGGACATTTTTCAACATTAGGACTAAGACAATATTGGGTTTTTCGTAAGGCCCGAAAACAGCAATCCAATTATGGTAATTATTTTCTATGCCCGTTTGGGCGGTTCCGGTTTTAGAGGCAACTGATTCTGAAAGACCATTAAGAAGGTGAGATGATCCGTGTCTAGAAGTAACGGCTTGCCTCATTCCCTCTTTTATGACTTCTAAATTTTGTGGATTTCCTAAGTTAGAACTTAAAACAACGGGAGTCATCTCTTGGATTGTTTTAAACGATGGTTCTTCTTCTTGAATAATAGCGTGCACTATTTGTGGCTGATAAATTTTCCCTCCGTTTGCAATAGCGCTGTAGGCCGTTGCTACTTGGAGAGGAGTTGCTGAAAAATAACCTTGTCCAATAGACAGGTGATAAGTATCACCAAGATGCCAATTTTGGTCGATGATTGGTAGAATCCCCTTCCCCTCTTGAGGAATATCAATGCCGGTGTATTTCCCCCACCTAAACTTGCTGAGCCAATCTTTGATTTTTTGCGGGCCAAGACCTTGGAAATTACTGGTTCCGCCACCAACAACGTAAAAATAAGTATTAACGGATTCGGCTAGTGCCCGGCGTAAATCACTGGGACCGTGATATTTCCAGTCGTGGTAACAAGTTTCTTCTTGAGTGTATTTGTTCAAAACGCAGATTTTTTCAGGACAAGGCAACTGCGTTTGAGTATCAATAATTTTTTCTTCGAGAGCGGCCAAGCCGATTAGAGGTTTGATAACCGAACCGGTTGGATAGCCTATTCCGGAGATCGCGCTGTTGAACAAAGAAAAATCTTTTTGACTTTCTAACTGCTTTAATGTTTCTCTAGACAACGGAGCTGAAAAAATATTATCGTCATAACTCGGCAAACTAACGATGGCTAAAATATGGCCATTATTAGGATCAATGGCGATAGCGTTTGCTTCCGGCGAATTAACTTCCTGCATTCTTTTTCTTAAAACCTCATCGATTTTTTGTTGTAAGGGTAAATCAATATTCAAAATTAAACTTTGCCCCGGAGATGGCGTTTGGAGAACTTGAGCACTAATTTGTTTTCCGAGACTGTCCTTGGTTATTTGAAGAGAACCAAGATTAGCCTTGAGAATCTCCTCGTATTCTTTTTCCAATCCAGATTCTCCTTGTTGGTCAGAACGGGAAACAAAACCCAAAATATGTGCTAATACTTCTCCCGTAAGATACTTTCGGGTCGATTGCTTCCGGATGGATATTCCCGACCATTGATCCGTCTTGCTGATTAAAAGGAGCAGGGCATGGTGGTCTAAATTTTTTTTAAGAATGATTTTTTCTTGAGAAGACTCTTCAATTATTTTTTGCAGAACATTCTGGTCCTGGTGTAATAAACCAGCCAATTCTTTTAACACCTCTTCCTTTTCTGGATTGAGGAAAAACTTTTGTTTTTCTAAAACAAGGTCAAAGCTAGCGGCATTCTGCACTAATTGATGGAGATGAGAATCATAAATTACCCCTCTTTCGGCTTGAATAGTCTGGACAAGAAATTGATTTTTTTCCGATAATTGACGATAATATTGCCCACGGGCGATTTGGAGATAACCAACTTTACCGATAAAAACCAGCCAGATTAAAAGAAATAGCCAGGCCCAAATTTTTATTCCCCTTTTTTTAATAGGTCTTTCGAGTTTTGAAGCCGGATTGTGTTTTTCTTTTTCTCGAGACTGAATCATGCGATCCAGAATAATTTCTTGAGGTTCTAATTCTGTTCCTAATTGCTTTTTAATTTTAAAATGCCGAGACATTTTACTTTAGGAATATTTTTTTACTTTGTTGGCGAGACAGAAAGATTAAACTCGCTATTATTCCGTTGAAAAGAATTTGTATTCCCAGACCTCCTGATGTTACGGTCGAGACGATAGAAGGATAATGAAAGACGAGTGACCCGAAATAACCTAAAAGGCTGATTGAAGCATAGAAAACCAAATTATAGATTAAAAACCAGAGAATAAACCCACTAATTTTTTTAGGACTTGTTATCCAATGACGGCTGATTTGATAAAGGGTAATGAGAATCAAAATAGCGGTTAATCCTATTCCGAATCCTGGATAACGAAAAACGTCAAGCATGAATCCTGTCCAGATTCCTATTATTAATAATTGGTTGTTTGACCAATGACGCAAGAGAAAAATAAAAAGAAAAGTAATCAGCACCAAGTCTAATGATCTTCCGTGAATTAGAAAATAATTTAGAAAACTATTCTCTAAAATGACGGCTAAATAAATGGCGACGATAGGAAAAATAAGTTTCTTCATAATTCTAATGAATTTTGTAACTTACTAGTTTCATAAAGTCTAAAATTGAGTGATAATTAAGAGATGCTGAATATTTTGTTGTCTAAAAAAAGGCAGGATTTCTGCTTTCTGGAAAAGTTTCGTATTCTCTTTCTTAATAGTTTGAATTGTTCCGACAGGTAGCCCGGCTGGGTAATCTGCATTAAGACTAGAAACGATAATGACTTCACCGTTTTGTAACTCACTATCTAGGGGAATTAATTCTAGATTCAAGCGACCTCCTTCTTCTCCTCTAGCTAGTCCTTGAATGGGCGGTTTCTGATTCTGCAAGATTTCTGCTTCAATTACGGACTGGGAATGTGAAATTAACCGCACTTTGGAACTGTGCGGGTAAACGGCGATAATTTTTCCAACTAAAGCTTTTTCAAAAGTGATAACCGGCTGATTCAAAGTAATCCCCTCTTTTTCTCCTTGATTAATGAGAAGCCAATCTTGAGAAAGATTTTGAGCAATAAGCTGAGCGGGATAAGTATTCAGCCCTTCTTTTTCTTTAATGGATAATGCTTTGCGCAAAAGAGAGTTTTCTTCTACTAATTGTTGATTTGTCCCTTGAAGAAAAAACAGTTGGTTAATTTGTTGATGGAGATCTTGATTTTCTTGTTCTAAACTCTGTCTATTAGTGAAGACAGTCTGGAATTGATGAGTAAGATAATTTCCCGAACGGTGGCCAATATGTAATAAAGGCGAAGATACCCAAAAAAAATCTTCTTTTACTTTTTCTCCTCCCCAGAAATTAAGAAGAAAAATACAACTGATTAAACCGACGACAATAATTATTTTCCTCTGATCAAACAATTTATGTTTCATGCATTGTTATTATAGCTAAAAGATCGGTTTTTGAAAAACGAAAAGTCGGTTTTAAAATAAAAAAAAACGCACTCTGGTGGCGGTGTCCTACTTTCGCAGATAAACTACTATCATCGGCCCAAGAGTATTTCACGACTGAGTTCGGAATGGGATCAGGTGGGACAACTCCGGTATAACCGCCACCAGAGAGCATTTTTAAAAATGTCTCTGCAAATAATTGCTAATTACTAGCCAATAGAAAAGTCAGAAAAAGTTAGATATTAGTACTCCTCAGCTGAATACCTTACGGTACTTACACTTGGAGCCTATTAACCTGGTCGTCTTCCAGGAATCTATAAGTCCTAATCTTGAAAAGGGCTTCGCACTTGAGATGCTTTCAGTGCTTATCCCGACCCAACGTAGCTACCCAGCAATGCTCCTGGCGGAACAACTGGTACACCAGAGGTT
>CAYTGH010000033.1:0-701 GCA_964437355.1 uncultured Candidatus Saccharibacteria bacterium
TGAGTCCCAGTAGGTTCTCTTAATACTAATTATGGAAAACGCATTCTACTTTAAACCGGAGGGAACATTTATATTCAAGGTGGTTAGTTCGCCATTAGCCTTGATGCTCAAACAAGGGAAAAAATGGGGCCGGGTTTTTCTAATTCTAGTTTTCCTGACAGGCATAGCATCGGCTTATCAGATTATAACTCATCGTTTGGGAGTAAATATTGAGTTGTTAACGGGGGTGAATTTGATTTTATTGATTTTCAGCTTGTCTTTTTACCACGGCCATTTTTTCTTTACCATTCGTCTTATGCATCCTCGATTGAGAACGACTTTGCGGCAGACGAACCTTGGCGGCAATCTGGCTCCTTTTTTGAATTATGAAAGCGCCAAGGCAGTTTATAAGATTATTAAGAATAGTAAAAAGAATCCTAATCGAATTTCTTCTTTTTCTTTCGCCCCCATTTTACTCAATCAAAGCCCTATTGTTAATTTTACGTTTTATCGATTGGGATTAAGCGCTAAGTTGTTTAGTCAAGAATGGCGACAGCTGGGGCAAGGCAAAGAAAAGCAATCAGTCAGTCTAGAAAGCATTATTCAGGCGGCGGCGGTGAAAGCGGCTAAAGCAAATCATCAATCCATCCAGTTATCAGATATTCTGGCTGCTTTAGCCCGTTATGACGTTTTCTTTACTCAAGTTTTGCTGAAGCATGGTT
>CAYTGH010000033.1:711-4913 GCA_964437355.1 uncultured Candidatus Saccharibacteria bacterium
TTTAATAATTTAATTCGCAAGGGAAGTTTAGCTGTTAATTGGGCAGCTGCTTATACCCTGACGATTGATAGATACTCTATCAATTGGACAAAGAGAGCTCAATTGCAAAGCCGACACCTTGAGATTCTAGGGCATCAGAAGGAATTGCAACAAGTTGAAAACATTTTGTCTAAATCTGGATTTAATAACGTGCTGTTAGTCGGTCAGCCTGGGAGCGGAGGAAAAGACATTATCCAGGCTTTTGCTTCAAAAAGCTTTTGGGGAACAACACCTTCAGCACTTAGCAAGAAAAGGGTTTTAGAGCTCGACATCAGTGCGATTATTAACGAGATCCCGTCAGCGGAAGAAGTGGGGCTCACCTTAGAAAAATGTTTTCAAGAATCCCTTTTAGCGGGCAATGTTATTTTAGTCATTAATAACCTGGAGAATTATCTTGAAAGCACAGAATCAGGAGGAGTTGATATTTCGGATACTCTATCTCGGTATTTGCAATCTTCAAAATTTCAAGTTATTGCTATTGCCTCGTACCGCGGGCTACACCAGCAGATTGAGCAAAAGCCTAGTTTTCTTAATCTCTTCAGTAAGGTAGAAATCGAGCCTTTGACGGCCAATGAAACCTTAAAGCTGTTAGAGTTCCGCGTGCCGGGGTTTGAACAACATTACAATCAGTTTATTCTTTACCCCGCTCTTAAAAGAATAGTGTCTTATAGCGCTCGGTATCTTCAAGAAAGCCCTTTTCCTCAAAAAGCGCTAGATTTACTGGATGAGGTTTTAGTTTATGCGACTCGCATATCTCGCCGAGACAAAATAGTCTGGCCAAAGTATGTCGATGCGGTTATTAGCCAAAAGACCCAGATTCCCGTTGGCCAAATGATTGCTTCAGAAAGAGAAACCCTGATTCATCTGGAAGATCTGCTTCACCAAAGTATTATTAATCAGAATGAAGCTATTAAGGATGTTGCTTCCGCTTTAAGAAGATCGCGGACAGAGGTAACCGCTGAAAGAAATAAGCCGATGGGTTCATTTCTTTTCTTGGGACCGACTGGAGTCGGAAAGACGGAAACAGCCAAGGCCCTGGCTAGAGTTTATTTCGGTTCAGAGAAAAGGATTATCAGAATGGATATGGCTGAATTCCAGAAGGTAGGCGACATCAAGCGCTTTATAGGAGACGAAGATCATCCTGGATTATTGACTTCCCAAGTTAGGGAAAATCCCTTTTCTCTGGTTTTGATTGACGAGATTGAAAAAGCTCATCCCGATATTCTTAATCTTTTCCTGACTGTTTTAGACGAAGGCTATTTGACTGATAGCTGGGGGCGGCAAGTTAGTTTTGCCGATACGGTTATCATTGCGACCTCTAATGCCGGAGCCTCTCTGATCTGGAAAGATATTCAAAAGAATCAAAAATTGAATTTAATTAAAGCCGATTTGACCAACTATCTTCTTAGTCAAAATATTTTTCGGCCTGAATTTATTAATCGTTTTAATTCTTTAGTTATTTTTCAACCCCTCACTCCCGAAAACCTGCTGGCTATTACTCAGTTAAAACTAAAGCAATTGAAAGATTCTTTACAGAAATCTCATAAGATTGAATTAGTTATTACTCAAAAGTTAAAGGAAAAAATTAGTCAATTAGGATACGATCCTGCTTTTGGAGCCCGGGCGATGAATAGGGTTATTGAAAACAAGGTAGAAAATGCTTTAGCTTCGGCTATCCTGGGGAAAGAGATTCAAAAGGGGGATAAAATAGAAATAAACCCCGAGACATTTAAAGTAGTACGATTATCCTCAATTTAATTAGATGATAATAAAAAATTGGTTTCTTCGGAAAATATTGAAAAAAGGGAATTTATTCTTTATTCCCTGTTTAGAAAATCATTATCGGCCATTATTTTTTGAAAGCCGTTTCCTTTTATATGTTTTATTAGGTTTGTTGGTTTTAAAATTAGCGGTTATTCCTTTCACGCTTTATTTGCCCACCAGTGATTTTTTTGCTGATGTTACAAAAACCGCTCTCTTGAATTACACTAACGAAGAGAGAACTTCTCGAGGCTTAGGCTCTTTGCAGGAGAATTTGCGGCTTGATGTCGCTGCTCAAGATAAGGCCTCGGATATGCTTCAAGAGGGCTATTTTGCTCATACTAGTCCTGGCGGAGTCAGTCCTTGGGGCTGGTTTCAGCAACAGGGATATTCCTACCAATATGCTGGAGAGAATTTAGCCATTGGTTTTCTTAATTCCAATGAAGTTTCTAAAGCCTGGATGGAGTCCGAGGGACATCGCCAAAATATTCTTAATCCTTATTACGAAGATATGGGATTAGCGGTGCTTCAAGGAGAATTTCAAGGACAAGAAACCACGTTAGTGGTTCAGTTTTTTGGAAAGACGGCTACTTCCGCTACTATCCCTGCGCCGATACAGCCTGAAGTACCTCCTTCAGTATCTCAGCCGGTAGTGGAACAATCACAACCATCGGTTGAGGGAACAACAACTTTCGAAGAAGAACAACCAGCCGAAACTTCTGTTCCTCAAGAAACAAATTCTATAATATCTTCTCCTTATCGAACTCCGGTTTCGACTAGCACCGTTCCCTCATCTGGTTCCGAGTCGTTTCTACAATTGACTCCGTTGTTAAATTTTCTTAATCAAAATTATACAAGCGCCTTACGAGTTATCACCTTAGCTCTTCTATCCTTGGTCAGTTTGGCGATGATTCTTTTAGTTACTATTAGCCTAGAACAGCAGGCGCCTGATTTAATAGCTAGAGGAGGATTAGCCATTATTGTCTTGATTTCCTTCTTTTTCTTAGGAGAAGAAGTTTTGTTCAAGATTATTCCTCATCATTTCTTGATTTGCTAATGCTTTATGATTAAAGTTAATGCTTTATGACTTTTAAGCAAATTATACGTAATTTTGGTCTTCCTTTCCTTTTAATTTTCAGCCTTAGTTTGATAGCCTTAAATTGGAATAATATCGGCTGGCTTTTTAATTTTCGAGCTTTGAAGCGAGTGAGCCAAGATATTATAGAGCAATCTTCTCCAGCCGAAGACAAGCCATTGTATCAATATGTAGAAAATGAAGACCAGGTTGATATCCCGGTTTTGAATCTCCAAGCTCCGATTATTGTTTTAGAAACCAAAGATTCAAATTTACTCCACCAAGCTTTAGACAGGGGAGTAGTTTTATATCCTGGCTCGGCTCTGCCCGGAGAAAAGGGGATAATGGTTTTGTTGGGGCATAGTGCGCCGTCTGGTTGGCCAGATATCAACTATGATCGGGTTTTTAGTGAAATTATAAAATTAGAAAAAGAGGACAAGATTAATATTAATTTTCATCATTACCGGTATCCTTATCAGGTGATTGACAAGCACATTTTTAGCTTGGCTCAAGAAGAAGAATTTTTTGCTCAAAACACTTCCCGAAACTTACTTGTTCTTTCAACTTGTTATCCGCCTGGAAAAGATCTCCAGAGATTTATTATTGTTGCTGAATTGGAGAAATAATATCTTTCTCTCGTCAAGGACTTGACAAAATATAGTTAAGGTGTCATTATTGAAATACGATCGTTCTATAGAAGACCTACAAAGATCTGTTTCAAAGGAGGAAGAGATGAAACGAACATTGGTAGCAGTATTGATGTTAGTCGTTGCGGTTTTGGGTGGAGGTTGTATAACTATGACGCAGGGAATCCCAGGGTCAATGCCCATTCCTGCATCAACATGGATGCAAACCTCTGATATGTGGGCTGTAATTGATGCCCATGTTGCTAATCCAAATGCTTTCATCAATCTCGAGAGAAGTGATGGGTATTCGTCCGTTTCTGTTGAGCGGATCCAAAATACAGCGAATCAGCTTATTATGGGTTCGCAGTGGGATAGTCACACGGCATGTGAGGCGTTTATCGTTCAAATGAAAAGAGGCGATCCAAATGCTGCGGTGGGGCTAATCCTTCTGGGATCTGAAAAAACGGCCTGGTATCGTGTGATCACTCTTGATATACGACAAGGAGTGATGATACTGAGGCTGGTGGATCCAGTTGCAGAAAACATTTCGGACTGGAATGATGTCCGGCTAGCAGCGTTCGTCTGTATGTAGATCACATCTCCCTGGGGGGTACTTTTCTAGCGAGAAGTCCCCCAGGAAGTATTTTTTACTAGAACGTATCTATAATTTAATAACTATGACATCAAATAATTTCATACAT
>CAYTGH010000034.1:0-4885 GCA_964437355.1 uncultured Candidatus Saccharibacteria bacterium
GCTAACCGCTAAAGAAACAGGTAAAATAGCGTTGGCTCCTAATCGAGATTTATTTTTCGTTCCGTCAAGATCAATGAGTAAATGGTCTATTTCCCGTTGATGACGCACATCTTTTTTCAACAAAGCCGGTGTAATGATTTCGTTAATATTATTAACCGCCTGATAGACCCCCTTCCCCCAATATTCTTGTTTGCCATCTCTTTACTCCCTGTCTTCTTTTTAAACCGTCGATGCGCCGCTGGGAGCAGAATCAATAACCCAGCCATTTTTTGTTTGCAATTTAACTTCTACTGTCGGTGTCCCGCGCGAATCAAAAATCTGTCTCGCTTTCAAATTCTTAATGAGAAACCCCTGATTCAACATAAGTGCTGATTCTTTAAATAATCGCGCAACGGTAATCCAAGAGAAGGATGATTAAGAATCATCTGAAGATTAGCTTTAAGCCAATCTTCTTTAGAATCCGTCCTAAGCCATTCTCCTTTTAACTGATAGCCGTAAAGAGGTTGCCCGCTGTCCAACATTAAGGATAAACCCTTTTCCAATTCCAAGTTTTCATTTTTGACTCCCTGCTTCTTCAATTCTTCCAGAAAATCTATAATTTCTGGAGTCAAAAGAGCATAACCGGACAAGCTTAAAAAATTCTTTTTTTCTTTTTTCTTCGCTCGGTCAATTTTAGAAATTTTCAAAATTCGTTGAGCAATTTTTTCAGAAGTAATTTCCCATCTATCGTCAGCACCAGCTTCGACTAAGCCCAAAACGGGTTTTTGAGAAGTATTAAAAATTTTCTCTAATTGTTGGAAGCTCGGTCGTTGAGCTCTTAGAATGCCGTGGAGTTGCGTCATAGCCCAAGGGGCCTTAAGTTTAGATTTTAACTTCAGAATAATCTCTCCGCTGCTTAAGTTTTTATTAGCTCCAATAAACTGGAAAGTAATATCTTTATTGCGCGTTCTTAAACCGGAAATAGCCTGACCTAAATAACCCGATTCTTTGGTGGGCTTAACCGTAAAATAAGAATAGACTTCTTTATCTCGGTTAGTGCCGACAAAAATAATTTCTTTCAATCCTGACGCTTTGGCTTCATCAACAAGGTATTGCATTAAAGGCTGATCACCCATCAGCCATAAAGCCGAAGAGTTGATTGAACCAAGGGGCAGAAAAGATTCTCGACGAGGATTTAAAACAACAATTAGTTTTTGGATAGTGGGCATTTTTTAAAAATTACTTTCTCCTCAGAAAAGCAGGAATCTCCCACTCTTTTTCCTGAGGAGTTTTTTCTGCTTCTTCTTTTTGGCTCTCTTGTTTAATCTCTAAAGCGTTTCTTCTTTTCACCTTACGCACAATCTTCAACTGACTCCCCTTCTTCTTGCCGGTTTTCTTTAAAGACCTTGCCTTTCTCTTTTTAATACTTTTCTTTTTCTTTGATTTCTCTTTCTCGCCCATCAACGCCAAAAGGGTCACTTCTAACTGTCCTTTCATCCCCTTCTCTTTGTCTAAGCCAAAGATAATTTTCGCACCCGGATTAAGATTTTTAATTTTTTGACTAATAGCCTCAACTTCTGCCATCTTCAAGTCGGCTCCCCCCCGAGTATAAAAAAGTATCTTCTTTACTGCTTCTAAAGGGAAAAGCCCCAGGGTGTTCTTTCCTATTTCTTTTTGGATTTTCTCCAGACGATGTTCTCCTTGCGACCTAGTTCTGTTCAGGAATAATTTTTTTTCTTTTCCTTTAAGAATTGCTTTTAAATCAGAAAAATCAATATTAATCAATCCCGGTTTTCTAATGATATAAATAATAGACTCCAGCCAATTAATCACATGGGTATTCACCAAGGCAAAAGCCTCCTGGAAAGTTCCTCCTTTGACCAGATTAAAAATCTTGTCATCCGGAATAACCAAATAAGCATCAAGATAAGGGATTGCTTCTCCCAAGGATTGCTGAGCTATCTTCTGCTTTTTCTTTCCCTCAAATTTAAAAGGAGAAGTGAAAATTCCTAAGCTCACCACTTTATTTACTTGAGCTGATTGAGTAAAAACCGGCAAAGCCCCAGAACCAACGCCTC
This sequence comes from uncultured Candidatus Saccharibacteria bacterium, assembly GCA_964437355.1. Lineage (GTDB taxonomy): Bacteria > Patescibacteriota > Minisyncoccia > Minisyncoccales > UBA1441 > CAYTGH01. Next base: position 2,058 of record CAYTGH010000034.1, read on the forward strand.
CCCCCAGACAAGAAACAAAAACAACCAAATCTATCCCCTTAAAAATTTGACCGATCTGTTTTTCGGCTTCTTGAGCCGCTTTCTTTGCTAAATGAATATCGCGCCCAGTACCCAACCCTTGCGTTAATTCTTCGCCGAGAATCATCGTCTTGAGTTCTTTGTTTTTTAATCTTCCAAGATTAACCGCATCTGTATCAGCTACAATAAAACGCGCTCCTTTTATTTTTTGGCTAATATATGAAACAATCATTCCTCCTCCACCACCCAAACCAATAATTAGAATATTAATTTTTTTAGCTCGATGAAGGTGATTCTTGCTAGTGGATACCATAATAAGTTTAAATTTGAAGAATAGTTTTAACTTTTTCTACTTCGACCCCGCTTCTGATAATCTTGCGCTCCGTTAAATCAATAATAGTGGAAAGATCAGCAAACTGGCAAATGCCTTGAACAATAAAATCGACAGAACGGTCAACTTTATTCGGCTGGACAATAAGAAAACCATTACTATCAAAAGCCGGCAAAGCCGTTATGGCGAAGCCTGTTTCCTGAATAATTTCCCTCGCTGGATTATCGGAGAATCTTAAAGCTACCCTCCCCTGATTATCAACAAGTTCCGGGGAAAGATTAGCTTTGCGAGGCAAAAGCACCGTTGTTGACCCGGGCCATAACTGCCGCAAAACAGCCATATCTCCCCCAATATAAGCCAATGTTTCCGCTAACTGAAAACTATTAACCATAATGGGAATCGGGTTTGGTAAAGAGCTTTCTTTAAGCTTAACAACTTTTTTGATTGCTTCCTTATCAAAGATATTAGCCCCCAAAGAATAAACAGTAATAGTTGGATAAATGACTACTCCTCCGCTTCTTAAAACTTGCGTTGCCTTTTGGATTTGATTTGTCATAACTATCTACCTGAAATTATAGCACAAAAATTTCTCCGAAATTACAACACAGAAAGAATCAAAAAACTATTTCTGATTTTTGACAGCGGCGTTTATAAATTCCCTGAACAAAGGATGGGGAGCCAGGGGTCGCGATTGGAACTCTGGATGGAATTGGACCCCTATAAAAAATGGGTGATCCTTTAATTCAATAATTTCCACCAAGTCTTTTTGAGGATTTAATCCAGAGATAATCATTCCTTTGTTGGTTAATTCTTCTCGAAAAGAGTTATTAAATTCATAACGATGACGATGCCTTTCTGGGGTTAAAATGTTTCCATCTTTCTCTTTAGAGAAATCAGAAGATTGGTAAGCCGAAAAACTTTTTGTTCCCTTCTTAACTAAACAATCATAATTCCCCAGTCTCATTGTTCCCCCATATCTTTTTTCTTTTAAGAAAATTTTCTGGGCCTCCATCGTTTCAATCACGGGATAAGTTGTTTGAGGATCAAATTCGGTAGAATTAGCTTGGTCAAGGGAAACTACATTTCTGGCAAACTCAATCACCGCCAATTGCATGCCCAAACACAAACCAAGGAAAGGAATTTTCTGCTCTCGACAAAACTGAATAGCTCGAATCTTGCCCTCTATTCCCCGTTTGCCAAAGCCTCCCGGAACGATAATGCCGTCATATTCTTTAAGTTCTTTCAGGGTTTTAGGATCTTTCTCGTATTTTTCCGAGGAAAGCCAATGAATCTCGGGGTTTCTTCGATAAAACCAACTAGCGTGTTTTATCGCCTCGATAACAGAAATATAGGAGTCAGCTAAAGTAAAGTCTCCCGTATCAAAATACTTTCCGACGATGCCTATTTTAACGGGTTTTTTAGCTGTTTCTATAACGTTGACTAATGCTTCCCATTCTTGAAGATCTGTCTTCTTCCGAGGAGACAAATCAAACTTTTTTAAAATACGTTTTACTAATTCTTCTTCTCGAAAAATTAAAGGAATCTTGTAGATAGAAGAAACGTTGGGATTGGCGAAAACATCTTTCTGGTCAATATTACAAAAGATAGAAATCTTTTTTCGCCGGGGTTTATCCAAGGCCACCTTCGATCTTCCTATAATCATAGCTGGTTGAATCCCCGCCTCATTTAATAGCCTTGTCGCATTTTGAGTAGGCTTGGTTTTCATTTCGCCAATCGTCTCGGGCAAGGGTAAGTAGCTTACTAAGATGACTAAAACATCCCGAGGATTTTTTAATTTCATCATTCGAATCGCTTCTAGAAAAAGCATGTTTTGGTACTCCCCCACCGTTCCGCCAATTTCTACCAAAACGAAATCTCCTTGATTTTTCTTAGCCACTTTTTTAATACGGCTGATGGTTTCGTTAGGAATATCGGGAACCACCTCTACACAGCGTCCACCGTAGCCAAGATTTCTTTCCCGGTTAATAACCGCTTGATATACTCGACCGGTCGTAATGTAATTATCGGTCGTTAATTCCTTATTCAAAAATCTTTCGTAGTTTCCTATATCCTGATCACATTCCGTACCATCGCCCGTCACAAAAACTTCACCGTGCTCAATAGGATTCATAGTCCCCGCATCAACATTGATATAAGGATCAACTTTAATAGCGGTGACCCGGAAGCCATAGCTTTGTAAAACTTTACCAAGACTAGCCGTCGTCACCCCCTTGCCAATACCTGACATGACGCCACCAGTCACAAAAATAAAACGAGTTTTCTTTTTCTTTTTCATTAAATCTCTCTTAAATCTAAAAATTAAACCTTAAAAAGCTTTAATTCTATTCTACCAAATTTCAGTTATAAATTAAAGAAATCAGCAGAAATCTTAAATCTGTTTTTAATTATTGCCGATTTATTGCAATCTTATTCGTATCAATTATACAAGTTTATCGTATCAGCTTGATACGATAAAACA
>CAYTGH010000035.1:0-4621 GCA_964437355.1 uncultured Candidatus Saccharibacteria bacterium
TAGAAATGGGTTGTTATGGATTAGGCCTAAGCCGAATAATGGCGACAGTAGTCGAGGCGCATCATGATGCTCAAGGAATGATTTGGCCTTCTTCAGTAGCCCCTTTTCTGATTTATCTAATGGGGGTTGAGAAAGATGCTGAAGTTGAGAAAATAGTCGCTTCTGTTTATAATAGATTACAGAAAAAAGGACGGGATGTTTTATGGGATGACCGAATAGAAAAAAGTGCTGGAGAGAAATTCGCCGAAGCTGATTTAATTGGTATTCCTTATCGTTTAGTGGTGAGTAAAAAAACCCTATCTCAGCAGAAAATAGAAATTAAAGCTAGAGCCAGCAACCAGAGTCAATTGATTGCTTTAGATAAATTAGAAGATTTTTTTGATAAAAATGTTTAAGAAGATAGAAAGATATTTTCTCCGAGACGTTGCTATTGATTTGGGAACAGCCAATTCCTTAGTTTATGTTAAAGGGAGGGGAGTGATTATTAATCAGCCATCAGTGGTGGCGGTTAATCAAAAAACAGGCCAGATTTTAGCGATGGGTCGTGAAGCTCAGCAAATGGTCGGTCGGACGCCTTCTTATATCCGAGTGGCTTGGCCTTTAGTCAATGGGGTTGTTTCTGATTTTGAAGTTACGGAACAGCTTTTAAAACATTTTCTTCAGGCGGCGAAAACAAAGGAAAATTTTTTTGGAGTTTGGCCCCGGGTAATTATTGGTTTGCCTTGTGGCGTCACCGATGTTGAAGCCAGAGCGGTCAAAGACGCTGCTAAAGGAGCGGGAGGATACCAAGTATTTCTTGTGGAAGAACCGGTTGCTTCCGCTATCGGTATGAGATTGCCGATTCAAAAAGCTGGAGGTAATTTTATTATTGATATTGGCGGAGGAACAACAGAAGTGGCGGTTATTTCTTTGGGAGGAATTGTTGTTTCGAAAAGCTTAAAAATTGCCGGAGACAGGTTTAATGAAGAAGTCCAACGTTTTATCCGAGAAAAATACCATCTGCTTATTGGCGAAAGTACGGCGGAGTCAGCCAAAATACAAATTGGATCGGCTATTCCTCTGCGTCAAAAAACAGAAATGCCCGTGAGAGGAAGGAATTTTGTAACCGGTTTGCCGGAAGAAGTTGTTGTTTCTAATGATGATATTTATCAGGCTTTACATCCGTTAATAGAAGTTATTATAAAAGCGGTGAAAAGCACAATTGAAGAAACTCCTCCGGAATTGCTTTCTGATGTTATGTCAGATGGAATTTACCTCAGTGGCGGCGGAGCTTTACTTAAAGGCTTAGATAAATTAATTTCTCAAGAAGTTAAGATTCCGGTTAAGGTTGTAGAAGACCCCTTGACCGCTATGGTCAGGGGGGCGGGGATGATATTAGAATCTCTAGATCAGTTTAAAGGGGTTCTTCTGGATGAGCATGACCAATCTATGCCCGAAAAGTTAGATTAATTAAGAAAGCTTTTTTTGTAATTGTTTTATCATTGGTTCCAGCGCCCCTTTGGACATAATCTCGGCGAGGTTATGCCATGATTTTTGTAAGCGGTGATCTTTAATTTGATCTCGCTGGAAATTATAAGTTCGGATTTTTTGAGCTCTTTCGGCTTGAGCGGCTTGATCTTTTCTTATCTCTTGATTAGCCTGAGATGCTTGATCTTCTCTAAGCTGAAGGACTTTAGCCTTCAAAATTTTTAAAGCACTTTCCCGGTTTTTAAGCTGGTCCCGTTCACTTTGGCAACTAACGATGATACCAGTTGGAAGATGGGTAATTCTTACGGCTGTTTGTCTTTTATTTACATTTTGACCTCCCGGCCCGGATGATTTGAAAAAATCAATCTTTAAATCAGAGGGATTAATTTGAAAGTTCTTGTCTTTATGCTCCGGGAGAACAACGACGCTTATAGTAGAAGTGTGTATTCGTCCGTTCTTTTCTGTTTCGGGAATACGCTGAACACGGTGGATTCCACCTTCGTGTTTCATCATTGACCAGACATTTTCTCCCTTGAGATAAAAAACGATTTTTTTGTAACCGCCGATATCAGTTAAATGCAAGCTAAGGACTTGCTCTTGCCAATCTTGACGCTGAGAAAAACGCTGATAAGTCAGAAAAAGGTCTTTAGCAAAAAGAGCGGCTTCCTCGCCGCCCGCTCCGCCTCGAATTTCCATAATAATGCTGTTGGGATCTATCATTGTATTATTTTTTGGCTGGTTTTCTCTTTTTGGCTAATCTTTCTTTAAATTTTTGAACTTGACCTTGGCGATCAAGGATTTTTTCTTGACCGGTATAAAAAGGATGACATTGAAAGCAAGTTTCCGTATGTATTTCAGGCTTGGTTGAACCAATAACAAAAGTATTGCCACAGTTACAAGAAACTTTTGCTTCAGGATAGTATTTTGGATGAATTTTATCTTTCATAATTATTTAATAATTTTGTAATTTAACAATTTCATAATTTAATGATTTGGCAATTTAACAATTTCATAATTATTAAAGATAACAAACTTTTTGGGAAAAGACAAGGCTTTTGTTTGATTTTTCTCAAGAAAAATGCTATTCTTTAAAAATTCATAGAGTTTTGGATTTAATAATTTTTAATTTATGGTAAAGAAAAAAATAGTTGACTTACCGGTAGAGGGAAAGGCCCTGGAGCAGTTAATTGAAGAGATGGCTAAAGCGGGGGTAGGTTTTGGTCACCGCACTTCTAAGCTTCATCCTAAGATGAAACCTTATGTCACGGGAATTAAGTCAACGGTCCACATCATTGATTTAGAAAAAACTGTTGAGGGATTAAGAAAAGCTCTGGCTTTTATCAGGGAAGTTGGCCTTCAGAACAAACAGATTCTTTTTGTGGGGACAAAAATTCAATTCCGCGAATTAATTAAAGAAGTAGCAGATGCTTGTCAGTTGCCTTATGTCAATCAACGGTGGATTGGGGGAACGCTGACTAATTTTTCGGTGATTTCCGATCGGATCAAACACCTTAAAGAGATGGAAGAGGGGAGAAAGACAGGAGAATGGGAAAAGTATACTAAAAAGGAAAGGATTAAGTTAGATCATCAATGCGAAAAACTGGAGGGAAAATTCGGGGGGTTAAAAATAATGTCAGTTTTGCCGGCGGCGGTTTTTATTCTTGACCTTGATAAAAATGCTTTAGTCTCAAGAGAAGCACGGAAAAAAGGTATTCCCGTAATTGCTTTGGTTGACACCAATATACATCCGGAACTAGCCGATTATCTCATTCCGGCTAACGACGACGCTATTGCGTCAGCGAGATTCATTTTGGACAAAGTCCAAAAGGTTATTGAATCTGCCAAAGAGCAGGCTGAATCTGAGAAAAAAGTTGAAGGGAAAGAAAAAGAAAAAGACAAAGAATAATCTATGATATCTATTGAAGAAGTAAAAAAATTAAGAGAAGAAACGGGGATTTCTATCGGTAAATGCAAAGAAGCCCTAGAGAAGACTCAAGGTGATGTTGAAAAGGCTAAGGATATTTTAAGAAAGAGCGGTCAAGAAATAGCGAAGAAAAGATCTGGGAAAAACGCTAAAGATGGTATAGTTGATATTTACTTGCACGCTAATCATAAATTAGGCGTTATGTTGTCTTTGCGTTGCGAATCTGATTTTGTAGCTCGTTCGGAAGAGTTTCAAAAATTAGCTCATGAGGTTTGTCTCCAGATTGCCGCGATGAGCCCCCTTTACCTCCGAAAGGAGGACATTCCATTAGAAAGAGAAAAGCAAGAAAAAGAAATTTACAAAGAGCAAATGAAGGATTCTGATAAACCCAAAGAAGTGCTTGATAAAATTATTGAGGGGAAATTTAAAAAATGGCAAGCGGAAGTAGTTTTATTGCGTCAACCTTGGATTAAAGACCAAGGAAAGACAATCGCAGAATTATTAGAAGAGACTGTTTCTAAATTAAAAGAAAAGATAGAAATTAGCCAATTTGTGCGTTTTGAAATTTAAAAATGGCTTATCATTTTATCCTTTTAGCTCATGCTTCTTTAGCGGTAAGCTTAATCGGAATAACCGCTATTTTCGCGAGAAAGATGCCCTTATTGCTTCCGGCCGGGAAAGGTTTTTCTTGGCGTGATTTTTGGTCGTCAAAAATTTCTTTTCTACAAGCTTTACCAAAGAAAACAGGAGGTTTTTTGCAGGGGACTACAAAGCGGAAGTCACTATTAAAAAAAGATTACTGGGATAAATTATTGAAGAAGAAATAGCGCCCGGGTAGCTCAACTTGGCAGAGCACCGCTCTTGTAAAGCGAAGGTTGGGGGTTCGATTCCTCTCCCGGGCTCCATTTATTTTCTCGCTTATGGCTCAACATTGGCAACCAGTTATTGGTTTAGAAATTCACGCTCAGCTCAAAACAAAATCGAAAATGTTTTGTTCTTGCCGGAATAACCCAGAAGAAACTGTTCCTAATGTTAATATTTGTGAAGTTTGCTTGGGGCATCCCGGCTCTTTGCCGACTATCAACCAAGAAGCGGTTAAGCAAGTTATCAAGACCGGGATGGCCTTCCATTGTCAAATACCTCAACGGACAAAATTTGACCGGAAGAATTATTTTTATCCAGATCTGCCTAAGGGGTATCAAATTTCTCAATATGACCAACCACTAGCTC
>CAYTGH010000036.1:0-2125 GCA_964437355.1 uncultured Candidatus Saccharibacteria bacterium
TAATTATGGAAGAAAAAGAGTTTAATAAATATCTTATTATCGTTGGCTCCGTGATTATTCTAGCGGGGACTATTCTTGTCGGTTATAATTTTCTTAGTGTTCCCGTTGCTCAAACTCCGGTTAATTTGGTAAAGCCCATTACCATTCAGTGGAGTGTTTTTGAAATACCTCAATTGAATGAGTTAAATCAATTTTCTGGTATTGCTTTTCCAACTCAAGCTATGGGCCGAGATAATCCTTTATCAGCCGAGACTAGCCAAGAGGTAGAAAAGGGATTTCCAGTAGCAAAATGAGAGCAATTAAAAAGTTATAAGTCTTAGTAAATCTTTTTAATAGTAATTATGAATTTTCTCCAATTTTTAGTTAAGGAGAAAAAGTTGACTATTCAACAAGCGGAGAAGATTAGCCAAGAGCAAGCTAAAAGCGGTTCTCGTTTAGCAGAAATTATCCTCCGCAAGAAATTTCTTCCCGAAGGGGAGTTATTTCAATTGAAAAGTAAATTTTTATCTTTTCCTTTTAAAGAAAAAATACCGGATATCATTGATCCGCGTATTTTGAATCTTGTTCCTTTTGAAACAGCAAAACAGTATCAATTTGTTGCTTTGACGCATGAAAAGAAAGTGATGACCGTGGGCATGGTTTATCCTCAAGATATTCAGGCTCAAGAGGCCTTAAGATTCTTAAGTCGGCAAAACGGATTAAGTTATAAGGTTTATCTTATTACTCCTTCTATCCTTAATCGCATCCTCGGCTATTATCAAACAGCGGAGAAAGAAGTGAAAAAAGCCTTGTCGAGTTTAGAGAAAGAGTTAGACGAAAATACGGCGAAGAAAAAGTTTAAACTAAGCAAAACAACAAGCGAGAGAGTTATTACAGAAGCACCGGTAATAAAAATGGTAGCGGTTATTTTGAGAGAGGGGGTTGAGGGTCATGCTTCGGATATTCATGTCGAACCGACTATTCAATATCTCCGAGTTCGATTTAGAGTGGATGGCATGTTGCATTCTAGCCTTTTTCTGCCATCGCAAGTTCGGGCGGCTATTGTGGCTCGAATTAAGATTCTTTCTCATCTCCGCATTGACGAAACGAGAGTTCCTCAAGACGGGAGATTCTCAACTCGTTATGCAAATCGACAAATTGATTTTAGAGTTTCTACTTTTCCGACGACTTTGGGAGAAAAAGTGGCTATTAGAATTCTTGATCCTCAACAGGCTCATCAAAACTTATCAGAATTAGGGCTTTTGCCAGGGCAAGTGGAGTTACTTCAGAAAGCGACAAAACTGTCTTTTGGATTAATTTTATCAACCGGGCCGACCGGTTCCGGAAAAACAACAAGTTTATATAGTCTTTTAAGAAAACTGAACACAGACAAAGTTAATGTTGTCACTTTAGAAGATCCGGTCGAATATTTTATTGAAGGCGTCAATCAATCTCAAATTCGACCAGAAATTGATTATACGTTTAACCGAGGATTAAGACAAATAGTTAGGCAGGATCCAGATATTATTATGGTTGGTGAAATCCGAGATAAGGAAACAGCGGCTCTGGCGAATCATGCTGCCCTTACGGGTCATTTAGTTCTTTCAACTCTTCATACGAATGATGCAATTGGAGCTGTTCCTCGTTTAATTGACATGGGACTGCCCGCTTTTTTAATTGGCCCCGCCCTTAAGGTAGTTATTGCCCAGAGATTAGTTAGGCAATTATGTCCTCATTGTCGCAAAAAAATTAAGCCGAATTCTGCTGTAAAAAAGTTAATCTTGAATCAGATTAATACTTTGCCTCCCCGGATTCGAGAAACAATTTCTATTCCTTCTCCTTTTTATATCTGGGAGCCGGTTGGATGCTCGAAATGTAATAATCAGGGTTATAAAGGGCGGACAGCTATCTTTGAGATTTTAGAGATGAATGACCGTTTAGCTGATTTAATCACGACTAACCCAACGGAAGAAAAATTAAAAGAAGAAGCGCAGAAGCAAGAAATGGTAACTATGGCTCAATCGGGTGCTATTAAAACAATCCAAGGGATAACTTCAGCGGAAGAAGTCTTAAGGGTGACGGATCTTCATCTATGAATCTCAGTAGATCTTCTAATAGTAATTATGAATCTCAGTAGATCTTCTAA
>CAYTGH010000036.1:2225-4548 GCA_964437355.1 uncultured Candidatus Saccharibacteria bacterium
TATGAATCTCAGTAGATCTTCTAATAGTAATTATGAATCTCAGTAGATCTTCTAATAGTAATTATGAGTGAAATTATTGATAGGTTTAAAACTTTAGTCAAACGCGCTAAAATAGAAGAAGCTTCTGATATTCATCTTTGCGTAGGTCATGAGCCTATTTTCCGAATTACTGGCCAATTGCTTCCCTTGCCAGATGAGAAAAAACTTTCCGCTGAAGACCTTGAAATATTAGTTCAATTCTTAGCGGGGGAGGAAAGATATCAAATGTTTTTAAAGAACAAAGACATTGACCTTTCGTTTCAATTGGGGGAAACAAGACTGAGAATTAATGCTTATTTTCAAAGAGGAACTATTAGTTTAGCCGCTCGTTTAATTTCTCAAGGAATCAGAAGTATTGAAGAATTAAATCTTCCCTTAATCTTAAAAGAGTTTGCTCACCATGCTCAAGGATTTGTTCTTATCACTGGTTCCTCGAGTCAAGGAAAGTCAACGACTTTAGCGGCGTTGATTGAAGAAATCAACCGCCAGCAAAAGAAAATGATTATTACCTTGGAAGATCCGATAGAATATCTTTTTCAAGACAAACAATCGGTAATTTCTCAAAGAGAAATTTACGCAGATGCGATGAATTTTCCCAGAGCTTTGCGTTCAACCTTAAGAGAGGATCCGGATATTATTGTTGTCGGAGAGATGAGAGATTTGGAGACAATATCAACCGCAGTGATTGCAGCGGAAACAGGTCACCTGGTCTTTGCTACCCTACATACTAACAGTGCCTCGGAAAGTATTCATCGTTTAGTTGATGTTTTCCCAGCTATTCAGCAGAATCAAATCAGAATGCAATTAGCGAGTTCTTTATTGGGTATTGTTTCCCAAAGATTAATTCCCTCGGTTGAAGGAAAATTTATCCCGGCTTGCGAAGTTTTGATTGCGACTCACGCTATTGCTAATCTCATTCGACGTAATGACGTTGATCAAATGCCTCTTGTTATTCAAACTTCTTCTAATGTTGGTATGATTTCTATGAATCAATCTTTAACTCAATTAGTGAGGTCCGGGAAGATTACGACCCAGAAAGCCCTGGCTTATTCTCTGAGTCCTAATGAATTAAGGCAATTTTTAAGGGCTTGATTTAATTTTTAAAAAAAACTATGGAATTTAAATACAATGCGCGAACTCAAGAAGGCGAAGAAAAAACAGGAATAGTTAAAGCGGGTTCAAAGGAAATCGCTATTAATGCCTTGCAATCCAAAAAGCTATTTATCACCTCTTTAAAAGCCCTTGAGGCGGAATCTATCTGGACAAAAGAAATATTTGGCTCCCGTATTTCCGTGAAAGAAGTAGCGACTTTTGCTCAACAAGCGGCCGTTCTTCTGAAATCAGGGACACCGGTCGTTAGCGCCCTTCGGGCCTTAGCTCAACAAGAGAATAATAAGAGCTTTAAGATTATTATTCTAGAGATTGCTGATAAAATACGAGAAGGCAGCCCTTTTTCAAAGGCTTTGTCGGCGCATCCAAAAATTTTTTCACCCTTTTTTATCAATGTTATCAAGTCAGGTGAAGCGTCCGGAAGACTAGATGACTCCCTGATCTATCTCGCTGACCATTTAAAGCAAGAATATGAATTGCGATCGAAGATTAAGGGAGCGATGATCTATCCTCTTTTTATTCTCGGAGTTTTTGTTCTTGTTTTTATTGTGATGATGGTTGTTGTGATGCCCAACCTTCAGAAATCTTTGAGCCAATTTGACAAAGAACTTCCGGCCATTACGAGATTTATTTTAGGCACTGCTAATTTCTTCAGCAGTTGGGGAGGCGTGGTTTTAATCGCCTTTTTAGTGGTTAGTTTTTTGTTAGCTTTTTGGTGGAGGAAAACTAGTCGAGGCAAGGCTTTGTATGACCGATTGGCGTTAAAATTGCCTTTAAAAATAGGGTCTCTTCTCCAGAAATATTACCTGACTAGGTTTTGCGAGAATTTATCTGTTCTTGTTAATGCCGGATTGCCTATTTCAGAAGCTTTAAAAATTACGGCTGACGTGGTCGGCAATGATGTTTATCAAAAAGCCCTAGAAAGGGCTCAGAAAAGAGTGATTCGAGGAGAAGAAATTAGCGTGACTTTACGAGATCACCCCGATCTTTTTCATCCTCTGGCGATTCAAATGATTAGAGTCGGAGAACAAACAGGGACACTGGGCGATTCTTTACAGAAAGTGGTTGACTTTTATCAAGGAGAGATTAATCGTTCGGTGGATAATTTATCCAAAATAATTGAACCGGTGCTGATTCTTCTTTTGGGAGTGGTAGTCGGCGCTTTAGTGATTGG
>CAYTGH010000037.1:0-4448 GCA_964437355.1 uncultured Candidatus Saccharibacteria bacterium
CATAAGAATATATTCGGGGAAAAAGTCAATTCACCCAATCGAGGTTAGACCTCAACCAATCAACTAATATTTTCGTGATGACGGAGCTGGTTGACTTTATGGTTTTTGTCCAAAACTATACAGATAGCATCAATCCGAAAAGGGCCTTCCCAATTATTAAAAGCAGTAAAGGCTCGAGCCGCTTTTTCTAAACGGCTTCTTTTCTTTCTGTTGATTGCTCCCTCCGGCGATCCAAAATTATCTCCCACTCTCGTTTTGACTTCGACAAAAACCAAAAATTTATTTTTGGCAACAATTAAATCAATTTCCGAATACTTTGTTTTAAAATTCCGAGAAATAATTTTATAACCCTTTTCTTTTAAAAACTTCTCGGCGATATCCTCTCCTAATTTTCCTGTTTTCAAATTAAACTTTTTCTCCATCGAAACATTTAATTAGCTTAACCCAACCGATTGAAGTCTAACCTCAATCGACTGGACTAGAGTTCATTGCGAAAATGAGAACGGTATTGCAAGGCCTCCGCCATATGAAAAGGTTTAATCTCCTTTAAATTTTCAAGGTCAGCAATCGTTCTCGCAACCTTTATCATTTTGAAGTAAGCCCGAGCAGACAACTGAAAAGTCGAAGCCGCCTGAGATAATAATTTTTCAACTTCTGGTGCCAGAAAACAATACCTCTTAAGATGAGAATTTTTCATCTCCGCATTATAATAAATCGATTCCTTGCTAAAACGATTTTCCTGAATTTTTCTCGCTTTTTGAACGCGTTTCCTGATAATCACTGAGCTTTCTAAAAACTTAGACGCTCTTTTATCTTGGGAGAGATTTCTAGTATCCACTGAAGGAACTTCCACGTATAAATCTATTCTATCTATTAAAGGACCAGAAATCCGTTTTCGGTAATTTCTAATCTCCCGGGGAGTACAAGTGCAGGATTTGGTCGGGTGATTTAAATATCCGCAAGGACAGGGATTAGCCGAAGCAACCAGCATAAATTTTGCCGGATATTGAGCTCGCCCTCCGGCGCGGGTAATAGAAATATAACCATCTTCCAAGGGTTGGCGGAGAGATTCTAAAACCGAGCGAGGAAATTCATTGAATTCATCTAAGAATAAGACCCCTCGATGAGCTAAACTAATTTCTCCCGGCTGAGGCTTACTCCCGCCACCGACAAGTCCCACTAGAGAAATAGAATGATGGGGACTTCTAAAGGGGCGATTTTTAACGACAGAGCCACCAGAAGGAATATTCCCGGTAACAGAATAAATTCTGGTGACTTCTAAAGATTCTTCCTTATTCAGGGGAGGAAGGATACCGGGAATAGCCCTAGCTAACATTGTTTTTCCACAACCGGGACTGCCAATCATTATAATATTATGCCCTCCAGCAGCCGCAATTTCGACCGCTCTCTTTGCCTGTTCCTGCCCCAAGACTTCCGCCATATCAAATTCAGCTATTCTTTCCTCCAATTTGGGTTCTATTTTTTGATATTCAATTGGCTTTATCAGCTGTTTCCCGCTTAAATGAGCCACAATTTGAGAAAGTCTTTCCACGGGATAAACATTTATCCCTTTAAAAAGAGCGGCTTCGTTGGCTGATTGCTTCGGGACAAAAACATTTTTAATTCCTGACTCCTCAGCAAACATTGCCATCAAGAAGGCTCCCCGAGTATGTCTCAAAGAGCCATCTAGGGAAAGCTCACCGAAAAACAAAGATTTTTCGGGTATTTTAAACTGGACAATACTTGAAAGAATACCAACGGCTATGGGCAGATCATAAAAAGACCCTTCTTTGGGGACATCAGCCGGAGCTAAATTGATAGTAATCTTCTTCGAAGGAAAACTTATCCCCGAATTATTAATGGCTGTTCTCACTCTTTCCTTGCTTTCCTCGACTGCTTTACCCGCTAATCCAACAATATCAAAAGTAGGCATTCCTCGATTGGCAATATTTATTTCCACATCAACTCCCAATGTTTTAAGCCCAAGATTTAAGGCGGAGGGGATTTTGATTAACATAATAGCTATTTATGACATTGATCAAGGTTAAGCCTCGATCGTTTTTAATTAAAATTCGTAAAATATTTTCTTCCTTTTTGAAAAATCAAACCTTTCATGGTCATCAAAGAAAGAGTCGTCCCTATTTCAGAAGCAGGGAGTCCGAATTTTCTTGAAATCTCGTCTATTTCCGTTCCTTCTCTTTCTAATAATTCTAAAATATCTTTTTCTATTCCTTTTACTTGGGCCCGTTGGAGATTTTCTTGATAAGAAGATCCCTTCCCGTAAAAATCCAAAACATCCTTGCTAGAAGTAACCAGGGAAGCCCCATTTTTCAAAAGATAATTCGTGCCTTCCGAGACCTTGCTCGTAATCGGTCCCGGTAGGGCAAAAAGCTTTCTCTTGTATTTTTTGGTCAACTCAGCGGTAATTAAAGAACCGCTCTTCATCGCCGCTTCCACGATTAATGTCGCCTTTGAAAGACCAGCCACTATTCTATTCCTTTTGGGATATGTCCATTTGTCTGGAGGAAAAACTCCTTCAAATTCCGAGATTATCAAACCTCGTTTTTTTAAAATATCGTTATAAAGCTTTTCTTGATAGGCCGGGTGGATTAAATCTATTCCACAGGGCATAACCGCTATTGTTCGACCGTTTCCCTCTAAAGCAGCCTGATGAGCCGTAGCGTCGATGCCATACATAAATCCCGAAACAATAGTTATTCCCGCTGCCGCAATCTCTTTAACTACTTTCTCTGCTACCATTTTACCGTAATCGGTCATCCTCCGACTACCAACCACTGCCAGACAATTCTCGAACAGGCTCTTATCCCAACAACCGCGGTAATAAAGCTTTTTAGGAGGAGTATCAATTCTCTTTAACAATGAAGGATATTCTTTATCTTCAATTTTTACTATTCCTTCTTCCATGATTTTTAATTTATCAGCCGGTGAATAAGTCGGTTGAGGTTTAACCTCAACCGCTCAAGGAAAATTATACGGTGCGGGCAAAAGTAAAGCCCCAGACCCTTTTTGCCCCCGATTGCTTTAAAATTTTACCGGCTTCTTTCATCGTTGCCCCGGTTGTCCAGACATCATCAATTAAAACTAAATTTTTCGGCACTCCTAAGCTATTCTCCTTTAAGGCAAAGACACCTTTTACATTTTTTAATCTTTCTTCTTTTTTCAACTTTGTCTGCGATTCCGTTTCTTTCACCTTTTTTAATAAAGGGATTATTTCCAGACCAGTTATTTTCCCAAACTCTCTTGCCATTAATTCAGACTGATTAAACTTTCTTTCCCTTTTTTTACCAGAAGAGAGGGGAATAAAAGTAATAGAGGGCTTTTCGGAAAAGAGATAAGAAAAGAAAGAAGCAAATCTTTCTCTGTCTTTAGCCATTGTTTCCAACGACAATTTCATAAACTCGGGAATAGCCGCTCTCAATTTTCGATATTTGATATTATGAACAATGGTTTTCGTTAATCCTTCGTATTCCCAAATCGCCACTAAACCATCTAGTTTGTATCTTGAAGGACAATCAATGTGCTTTTGACCACTAAAACTGCCTTTTCCACAAACAGGGCAGACCAGGGGAGCTTCTCCCAAAAAAGTTTGACATCGGCGACAAATATATTTTCCTTCTTCCCCGCAACCAAGGCAGTTTTTCGGGGAAAGTATATCTAAGAAAAAATCTCCTATTGACTTCAGCGCCTTTTTTGTTTCCCTCATTTTATTCCCTTTGATGTCCTTCGCTTTTTTTAATTAATTGAGGTTAAATCTCAATCAATAATGACGTGTTTAGAAGAAAAGTCAATAGCTTTCAAGGAAATGGGTTGAGGTTAAACCTCAACCGATCAGGACCAATCGATTCTACTTTGATTCTAGGGTTAGTTTTCCGAGTTTTTCTTCCAGGTTGGTTTTAATTAAACATTGACGAGCAAATTTTTTGTATTCTTCAGAATTAGAGAAAATTTCCCCCAAGATGTCCTTATCAATGATAGAAGAATTTCTCAAACCGGCGTAATCAGCCAAACTACAATACGGATTCTTCATTGCCCAAGCATAAGCCTTGTCAAAATTCCTTACCGCTTTTTGGAACCCGCCCGGATAATTTTCAAAGGGATTTTTAACTTGAATATAAACACTCAAATACTTCAGATACAAATCTCCCTCTATTCTCCTCGCTTTATAGGAACCTTGGAATAGAGAACCTACTTCTTTATACTTAATGTTGAAATAGGTCGCCATCCCCGTACCAAATTTTTGCATAAAAAGAGAAATTCCCCCTTCTCGGATTTCTTTCAACAATAAATGAAAATGATTTTCCAATAAACTAAAAGCTAAAATTTTCACTATCGGCTTACGAGAAGGCCATTCTTCCGGCCAAACAAAAATTTCCTCAGGTTGCTTAAGCTTATCGAGGTTAGACCTCAATCGATTCAAATCGAGGTTA
>CAYTGH010000038.1:0-1261 GCA_964437355.1 uncultured Candidatus Saccharibacteria bacterium
ACGTAATCTTTCGAGAAGTCACCGTTACCAAAAACTACTGATTGTTCCACATCTCCTGTTCCAATCATAGTCACGTAAACAGTCAAAAGTGCTGCTGAAGCAACACCGGCGATCAATAGCCCAGCCACAATCATTGCGACGGGACTTCCTTTAAGTAATGCTTTTATCTTTTTCATGTTTGAATCGTTAATTAATTAATTGTTTTTGAACTAATGTTTTCCTTTCAGTTCAAAGGATCGACCTTTTGACTTTAATAAAGTCTACATACGGATATTATTAAATTAAAAATTAGGCACCATTGTCTGAAACAACAAAAAACTTCTCCTTCTTAGAGAGAGAAGTTTTGCTTCTGACATTTATTCAGTTGGAGGACTCTTATATAGAATCTTAACATTGTAATTTCTTGTTCTCTTTTCCTCCTTCTAAACAATGCCTAACTTTTTTATCTTAACAAAGTATTAAATATTGTCAAGCGGTATTAAAAGAGAAATTCTTGAAAATTTTTTCTAAAAACATTTTTGTCTTTCTAGACACTCATTGACAAAACTTTGTCCCCTTTTTTGTCCCGTGTCCCGAAGCAATAATCCATAAGGTCATTGAGGTTTAACCTCAATTGGCGAGGTTTGACCTCGCCACTTTAAACTACAGTTGCTCTAAAATCTTAGAATATTCTTCCGGTAATATATTCAAAGTTCTTAGATTGTTTCTTATTACAAAAATGGGCAACGAAGAATCCTTGGGAATAATAACCGGTCTTTTCAGATCCTCTCTATAATATATTCTATGGTCTCCTTTTTCTCTAGCCAAGGAACATCCAACAAATAATAAAAACTTTTCAAACTTTTTCCAGTGTATGGGATATATACGCGACATTTTATACCTCTATTAATTGGGTGTTTTGAGATACAACTACTGGAGATATCCAATTGATTTTATTTTCAGATTTAATTTTTTTCCATCCTAAGCCACTCAAAATTTCATCAACTGTTCCCTTTTTTACAATCTCTTCCATAAAGATAGAAACAATTTCGGTAAATCTTTTTTGAACTTCTTTGTACGTCTTTCCAGACGTAGATAAATCTAAGGCAGGAGTATAGGCAACATATCTCTTATCTTCTCTTAAAATAGAGACGGGGATATTTACCTTAAAACTTGCTGTTTTTTTCATAATTTTTGATTTCATTTATAATTTTAACATAATCTTTGTGATAGGCAAACAAGGCAATCAAGGGGACAAGCAGGTTGCTTCACTAGATAAGTC
>CAYTGH010000038.1:1361-4388 GCA_964437355.1 uncultured Candidatus Saccharibacteria bacterium
CGGAGGTTGAACCTCCGAAATTAACCTCAATCAATTCAATTAGCGAATGTTTATGCCTTTTTTATTAAAAAACTAGTTTTCCCTTTTCTCTCTCTTCTTAACAAGTTGCTGAAACTCCTTGGGGGAAATTTCGACATCTCTTAAAATTTTTCTTAAAAGACCCCGACCTATAACTTTATGGTCTGGGACAGTAATTGATTTTTTGTTCAAGCCAGTTAAACGAACATGGCTGCCCCTTTGGCGAATTTCGTGGTAGCCAATTTTTTGCAAAGCTTTAATAACCTCTTTCCCTGAAAGAATCAGGATCTTCATCCTACAAAGAGATTGTATGAAGACTTAATTCCTGCGGACGATATTCCTCAAGAATCTCTTGATTAGCTTTTTCTTCAAGGACTAATCTAATCACTTCCCGAATGTTCCGGAGGGCTTCATCAAGAGTTTTTCCCTGGCTGTAGCAACCCTCAAAGACGGGACATTCCACCACATAAAAACCATCTTCGTCTTTCTCTATAAAAAGAGGAAGGTGCTGTCCTCTGTATTTAGCTAATAATCCTTGCTTTTCCATGCTTTAACTTTAGCAATTTCTAAAACAAACGTCAATCCTTAGCATTATTCTACTATAGCAATTTAAGTCAATCGAGGTTAGACCTCGATAAGTCAAAAACATGGGCTATTGCTTAACCCGGTTAAGCAACGCCTTAAACTGCTGGTTGAGGTCTAACCTCAACCAAACGCAACTATTTAAGGTTTATTAGCTCCACCCTGGTTGGCGTTAGAACCACCAGAACCAGCATTAGAATCGGAATCAAGATGAGAAGCCCCTCCCTGATTCGGCGGAGTAACCGACGTCGGCGGCGTTGCGCTAGGTGCTGGATTATCTTGTTGCCCCTCTTGAATTTTCTTAGCTGCTTGTAGCCGAGTCGCTTCTTCAGCTTGAAGCCGATTCTGGACTGCTTGACGAACTCTTTCGGGAACTATATTTTCTGATCCCTGTTTCTGCTCCAGCCGTAATTGCGGAGCTGTCATTTCTATTCTTTGCCTTTCCCCCTCCGGAATAGACATCATCTCTTCCACCGCTTCTTTGTTCTCTGGGGAAAGTTTTTGATAAAGAATATCCAATTCTTTTAAGCGCTCATTGCTGAATTGATAAAGCAATTCTTTTCTTTTCTCTATCCCCTCAACCGGCAACTCTCCTTGGTCCGACTCTATCTGGTCAGCCATTCCCTGCCAAAGACCAATATAAGCGGCCTGTTCTTGAAGATTTTCTTTTATCTTCTTGTCTTCCGCCATTCCTTTCCAAGGCCGATCGGGATAATTTTCTAAAAGATAATCTATTGTATTGATTTCTATCCCCGTTGATTCATTAAAGAGAGGATTCCCTCCGGTATAACTCGTTCCTTGAGGATCACCATATTGGTTAAGGCCATTAGCTTTAATCCAGTCGCCTATTTGTTTTATTTCCAGGCGAGTAACAGCGCCTAAGCCAGAATTCCCCGTAACCGGAGCAGTTTCTTCGGGCAATGCTAATTGTTCCGTTAAATGAGCAAAACGCTCTTTCATGATTTTATCCAGGAGAAACACTGCCCCTTGAGGATTTTCTTCTTTAAGAGTTTCCAAAAATTCTAATTGGCGATTAACCATTTTACCTCGGGCGTTTTGGATAGCCCCTTGCAGTTCCGCAGAAGAAGTTTCCGCTTGGTCACGGACAGCCTGAATATCTTTTAAGGCTTTTTCGGTTTCTTCGGCCGTCACTGAAGCTAACCCCTTGTCTTCCTCTCTAATCTTTTTTAAGAAATCAGCATGCTTTTGCCATTCGGCTAATTTTTTCTCCGCTCCGGATTCATCATTGGCCGCTATTTTTTCACTCATCCAAACGGCTCTTCTCTGCAACATTTCTCCGTTAAGTTGAACTGCTTTTTGAGAATTAGTTTTTCCTAAATCATCCAAAGCTTTCATCTGCCGAGAAGAAGAAATCTCTTTCGCTCTCTGAATAACTTTCTCAATGGCTGGTTTAGCCGACTGAGGAACTTGCTGAAGAACCTTATCAAGAACCAAGAGATGATTCTCGGTCATTTGCGACATCTTTTCTTGTATGGCTGAAGAATCTTTGCCAGCTACACGAGCGCGCTGGGAATATTCCAATGAATTATCAAGAAGCTTCTGATAACGGTTTAAAGCATTTTCCGAATTCTTCTCTTGTCCTTTCTCCATCGTTATCTTCGCTTCGGCCATTCGTCTTTCAGCTAAATTGGAAAAACGCTTGGCTTTTGCCAAATCGCCAAAAGTAAAAGTGCTGCCAATATTTTCAAAGAATAATTTAAATGGATAGAAAAAATAACCCGGGGTTATCCCTGGATCATCTAAAGGAGTAGGTTCTGTCGAAACAACCGTTAAATCATCAAGACTAGTTAGCGCAGAAGCTGGGATAGCGACTTCTGATGTTGCTGGCGAAGTAGCGTCCATCGGGGTTGTTTCTTCGGCTTGAGCCACCGCCGCGCCTCCCAAAATTAACCCAAGAAATAAGATAAAGATAATAAATTTTTGAAACATATTGTAGATTTTTACTATATTAATTAATTAGTATAAAAGCATCAATGAAACATTATGTTTTCTTAACCAATTGAATGCCCAGGCTGGATATTTTACCACCACCCATAAGTAAAATACCAGCCAAGACAGACCAGCTGATAAGATTTAATAATTTCGAGACCGACCCTTCGGGAATTACCCCTTTTAATTGCTCTCCCATCACTTTTTGCATTTGTTCCGTTATTGAGGAAGATGACTCCGCCTCTGAAGAATGATTTTCTTCCATCGCGAAAATAATCGGAACTTCTCTTTGCCCCGTAAAGACATAATAAGAAGCAAACAAGGCATAAAGAATGATAATAAGGCCCAGAGCTAATAAAATCCAACCCGCTAATTTAGAATAATTCATTTTCAATTTTTTGATTTATTTCAAATACAATCTCATTCCTTTCTCCAAAATATTTTAACATTTATTCAATCATTTTAAAAGATTATAAG
>CAYTGH010000039.1:0-4048 GCA_964437355.1 uncultured Candidatus Saccharibacteria bacterium
TCGCGAATCTTCTGGCGGACTTTGTCACGCCGAAGCTTCGCTACTGCGAAGCGAAACTCGCCTTCGCGAATCTTCTGGCGGACTTTGTCACGCCGAAGCTTCGCTACTGCGAAGCGAAGGCGGAGGAGGCGGGACTTGAACCCGCAAGCAAGTTTTTAAGTCGCCAAGGATTAGCAATCCTCTGCCTTACCAATTAGGCGTACTCCTCCAAGAATTAACCTATTTTAACAAGAATCATTTAGGCTGTCTAGAACAATCAATCTGATTAATTAAACCCGAGTCAAGACCTTGTTTTTTCTTCGGCCGCTAACTTGGAAAACTATTTGTTCATGGGCAAAATCAACTAAAGCCGTATCGCCTTCTTTGATTTTATTAGTAATGATTTCCAATGATAATGGATCAAGAATTAGCTTTTGAATTTTTCTTTTAAGAGGCCGGGCCCCTAAATCTGCATCAAACCCTTCCTGGGTTAAGATCTCTTTAAGCTTCGGAGAAAATTTCAAATTGATGTCCTTGCTGGCTTGAACCCGTTTTCCTACTTTGCCCAACTCAAGGTCAACAATCTTCGTAATTTCTCTTTTGTTTAAATGGCCAAAGATAATTATCTCATCAATTCGGTTAAGAAATTCCGGGCGAAAGTAATCTTTAAAGAGGTCTTTAATCTTCTCTTCCATATCTGATTGAACTCTCTTTTTTTCTTGGAAGCCAAGAGGTGCTTTTTCGGCGTAAATAACATCAGAACCGATATTGGAAGTCATAATAATAATCGTATTGCGGAAAGAAACCAGTCTTCCTTGAGAATCGGTTAATCGGCCTTCGTCAAAAATCTGAAGAAGCAAATTAAAGAAATCAGGATGAGCTTTTTCAATTTCATCCAAGAGAATAATACTGTAAGGATTCTTCCTTACTTGAGTGGTAAGCTGGCCGCCTTCTTCGTGACCAACATAGCCCGGTGGAGAACCGATAGCTTTGGCCACACTATGCTTTTCCATATATTCCGACATGTCCAGGCGAATCATTGCTTTTTCATTATTAAAAAGGAACTCCGCCAAAGCTCTGGCTAATTCTGTTTTACCGACACCGGTTGGTCCCAAGAAAAGGAACACTCCTAACGGCCGATCTTGGTCAGCAATACCCGCCCGACTCCGACGTATCGCTCGAGAAACAGCGGAAATAGCTTTATTTTGACTGACGACCCTTTGGGAAAGAATTTTTTCCATTTGACTCAATCTTTTGGCTTCTTTGGTTACCAATCTCGTTACCGGAATACCCGTCCAGCGAGCAACAACCGCTTCTATTTTCTCGGGCACTACTTCTTCTATTAAAAGCGAGCTCTTTTGCTGAAAGCGAACCAATTTCTTTTCGAACTCTCCTAACTTTTTCTTCAAGGCCGGAAGTTTCCCGTATTTAATCTCGGCCACTTTTCTTAAATCCATGCGGTTTAATTCCGCTTCGCGAGTTAACGAATCAATTTCATTTCTAAGTTTTTTAATTTCATCAATAATTTCTTTTTCAATCTGCCAGCGTCCTTCGATTTGTCCCGTCTTTTCCTTAAGATCGGCCAACTGCCGACCAATGACTTTTAGCCGCCTTTGAGAGCCTTTTTCCTTTTCATCTTTCAGCGCTTCTTGTTCTACTTCTAATTTAATAATTTCTTGGCGGTAATTATCTAATTCCTCGGGTTCCGACTCTACCTCTAAGCGCAGAGCGGAAGCGGCTTCGTCCATTAGATCGATAGCTTTGTCAGGCAAATAGCGGTCAGGAATATAACGGACACTTAACTCGGCGGCACTCCGGAGAGCGGCATCGCGAATCTTTACACCGTGATGAAGTTCATATCTCTCTTTAATTCCCCTTAAAATAGTGATCGTATCTTCAATATTTGGCTCCTCGACGCGAACTACTTGGAATCTTCTTTCCAAAGCTCGGTCCTTTTCAATATATTTACGATATTCTTCTGTCGTGGTCGCCCCGACCGCTTTTAATTCTCCTCTGGCTAAAGCCGGCTTCAAAAGATTAGAAGCATCAACGGCTCCCTCCGCCGCCCCGGCTCCCACTAAGGTATGGAGCTCATCGATAAAAAGAATATAACGGCCATGAGCACTTTGAATTTCTTCTAAAAGTCCTTTGATACGATATTCAAATTCACCCCGATACTTAGTTCCCGCAATTAAAGCTCCTAGGTCAAGAGCAATAATTTTTTTATCTTTTAGGGACTGAGGGACATCTCCCCTGACAATTTTTTGAGCCAATCCTTCCACAATAGCCGTTTTCCCCACCCCGGCTTCTCCCACCAAAGCCGGATTGTTCTTCGTTCGACGAGATAAAATCTGCATCACTCTTCTAATTTCCTCTTCCCGTCCAATAACAGGATCGAGTTTTCCTTCTCGGGCTAAAGCCGTTAAATCCCTTGTATATTTTTTAATCACCTGATATTTGCTCTCCGGATGAGGATCAGTGACTGTTTGCCCTTTTCTAATTTTAGCTAAAGATTGAAGAAAAGATTCTCGGTCAATATCTAAAGAAGAAAAAATTTCCTTAACTTCGCCATCAACTTCTAAAAGAGACAGAAACAAATGTTCCGTGGAAATAAATTGGTCTCCCATTCTCAAAGCCTCTTTTTTGGCTTGGGCTAAAACCTGAGCCAAATCTCCGGTAAGATAAAACTGCCCAACTTGAGGAAGCTCAGCTCTCAACCCAGAAGATAATTTCTCAATCTTTTCTATAACCTGTTTTTCTAATTTCGGCATCGCAATGCCCTGGTTTTTCAAGCATAAAAAAACGGTACTGTCTGTTTGCTGCAAGAGGGAAGCTAACAGATGTAAAACATCGATCTGCTGCTGTCCATATTGTTCAGCCAGAGCTCGAGCCTGGATAATAGCTTGTTGAGAATTATAAGTAAATTCTCCTCCATTGTTTAAACCGCCGTATTGCATAGTATTTTTACTTTACCACAAGATTAAAGAATGTCAACTTAACTTTCTCTTTTTCCTAATACCCCGGAAAGCTGCAAATGATTATCTTGGCGCAGAATTTCCAGAGTGATTTTGTCTCCTGGCTGATATTGTTTAATTAAATCACCCAAAAGATGGTCTTTATTAATTTGCTGACTGTTAATTTTCAAAATAATATCATTTTCCTGCAACCCCATTGTTTCAGCCGTTGTTCCCGGTTCCACCGCCGTCTCTCCCTGGTTTTGACCTCGAATAATCAGTGCTCCGTGGTCTACGGAGAGAGTATGCTTTTCTTGCACGGATTTATCGACGGTTACATAACGAACACCAAGAAAGGGATAAATAATCTTGCCTGTTTGTTTTACTTGTTCGATTCCTTTTTTTGCTTGATTGATAGGGATAGCAAAACCAATGTTTTCCGCCGATGTTGCCATCGCAATATTAATACCAATCACCTCCCCTTGAAGATTAACTAAAGGCCCTCCGGAATTTCCAAGATTAATAGCCGCGTCAGTTTGAATAACTCCGCTAAGAGTTTCAATGGCTCCTCCCCCGCTGGCACTAATGTGACGGCCAAGTCCAGAAATTACTCCGGCTGAAACTGTATTTTGAAATTCTCCTAATGCGTTCCCAATACAAATAATACTTTGCCCAAGAATAATTTTCGAAGAATCTCCTAGCTCAACAAAAGGAAAATCCAATCCCTCTATTTTAATTAGGGCTAAATCCTGAAGAGGATCTCTCGCTAAAATTTCAACGGAATACTCTTCATTATCATTGGTTATCACTGTATATTTTGCTTCTTCATCAGCGACAACGTGCTTATTAGTCAAAATCATACCATCTTTCGAAATTAGAAAACCCGTGCCACTGCTGATTTTCTGCTCCTTTTCCTCCCCCGAGGGATTCAGGGAAAAATCTGAACCAAACCAAGAAGAATAAACCAGTATTTTTTTAGAAGCGACAATACTGACCACTGAAGGAAGGATTTCTTGAACCACTTTTGTTCTCTGATTTTCTTCACTGACAATTTCCGGCTCTTCCTCATTCTCTTCCTCATTCTCTTTTTGATTCTCTTTCTGATTCTCTTTCTG
>CAYTGH010000040.1:0-4005 GCA_964437355.1 uncultured Candidatus Saccharibacteria bacterium
AACAAGAATTACAACAGGTTCTCTCTTTTGCTCTACAAATTCTCCAAACTTTCGGTTTTGAGGAATACGATATTTATCTTTCCACCCGTCCGACTAAATATATTGGTAGTGAAAAGAATTGGGATTTAGCAACAGACGCTTTGAAAAAATCTTTAGAATCGGCAAAGATAAAATATCTCATCGATGAAGAAGGCGGTGTATTTTACGGGCCTAAAATAGATATTAAAATCAAAGATTCCATTGGCCGAGCTTGGCAATGT
Source organism: uncultured Candidatus Saccharibacteria bacterium (assembly GCA_964437355.1). Lineage (GTDB taxonomy): Bacteria > Patescibacteriota > Minisyncoccia > Minisyncoccales > UBA1441 > CAYTGH01. The sequence continues at coordinate 261 of CAYTGH010000040.1, forward strand.
ACAACTATCCAGGTAGATTTCAATCTTCCCGAAAAATTTGATATGTTCTTCATCAACAGCCAGGGAGAAAAAGAAAGACCAATTATGATTCATCGAGCCCTTTTAGGAAGTATTGAAAGATTCATTGGCGTTCTTTTGGAGCACTATGCCGGTGATTTGCCTCTCTGGCTTTCTCCAACCCAAATTATGATTATCCCGGTCAGCGAAAAGTACCAGAAAGAAGCTCAAGAGATAGCCGCAAGATTTTTAACTGAAGGAATTCGCTGCCAAACCAATAACGAGAATGAAACTGTCAGTAAGAAAATTCGAGAAGGCGAATTATTAAAAATTCCCTATTTAGTTGTTCTGGGAGAAAGGGAAATTAAAAATCAAACCTTAACTGTTAGAAAAAGAGGAGAAAAAGAGTTAACTGAAATGCCTGCCTCTCAACTTCTCCAAGTTATCAACACTCTCGTCCAGAAAAAACAGTAAATTAATGAAATACTTCTTTATTGTTTTTGGATGTCAGATGAATTACGCCGATGCCGAAAGGATGATTACGGTTTTACAATCTTCGGGATACAAACCAGCTCTAACTTTAGATGAAGCTGATTTACTAGTAGTTAATATGTGCTCCGTGCGCCAATCAGCCGTAGATCGAGTTTACGGCTTAATTCCTAAAATCCGCAAAAGGAAAAAAGAACAACCATCTTTTCGCAGTATTCTCACTGGTTGCATTCTTCGCCAGGACCAGCGAAAACTGCAGGCAGATTTTGATTTCATTCTTGACCATCAAGAGTTATCTACCTGGCCAGAGAAATTAGGTATTCTTGGAAAAAAATCAGAAATTCAACACTACCTCGACATTAAGCCAACCAATCAACACCCTTTCCAGGCTTTTGTCCCTATTATGACTGGCTGTAATTATCGTTGCACCTACTGTGTTGTGCCCTCTACCCGACATCAAGAATACTATCGTCCAACAGAAAGTATTCTTGAAGAAATTCAATTCCTGGCTCAAAAAAACTATAAAGAAATCTGGCTCCTGGGACAAAATGTTAATCATTATTCATCGACTTTTCATTCCAAACCCGTTAATTTTAACAAGCTGCTAAAGCTTATTGAAAAAATTCCAGGAGATTTTTGGCTTTACTTCACTTCTCCTTACCCCAGTGATTTTTCTGACGAACTTATTATCACGATAGCGAAGTCTCAAAAACTAGCCCCCTATCTCAACCTGCCCCTTCAATCAGGAGACAATGCGATTTTAAAAAGAATGAATCGGCTTTACTCGGTGAAACAATATCTTATTTTGATAAAAAAAATTAGAAAAGCCTTCCAAAAATACAGAACCGGCCTAGACAGATATCCCGCTCTCTCAACTGATATTATTGTGGGATTCCCGGGAGAAACAGAAAAAGCTTTCCGGCACACTTTACGGATATCGCAAAAAATAGGATTTAGCGCAGCGCATATCGCCGCTTACTCTCCCCGCCCTCAAACAGCCGCCCGCCTTTTCAAGGACCAGATTCCTCATCAAGAAAAACAAAAAAGGGTAGAAAAATTAACAGAAGTATTACGCCAGACCGCTTTAGAGCACAATCAACGATATCTTCATCAAGTTATTTCCGTCCTTATAAAAACAAAATCACCCAAGAACTTTCTTTTAGGAAGGTCTTTTTCTGACACAACCGTTAAGATACTTAACAATAATAACCAGGATCTAATCGGTAAAAAAGTTATGGTTAAAATTAACAAAGTTGGTCCATGGCAATTAGAGGGAAAAATTTTAAATCACTCGTAAGTCTTGGTCAAAAATTAGTAGTCATTCTCGGACCAACGGCTGTTGGCAAAAGCGATTTGGCGGTGAAATTAGCTCAAAAATTTCACGGAGAAATTGTCTCGGCTGATTCGCGCCAAGTGTATCAAGGAATGAACATCGGCACCGGGAAAATTACCCCTTCAGAAATGGGCTGTATCCCGCATCATCTTCTTGACGTCATTTCTCCTAAAATTCAATTCGATGTCGCTACTTATCAAAAGAAAGCCACTCAAGCTATCCAGGAAATCTTAAAAAGGAGACAATTGCCCTTTCTGGTAGGCGGATCTCCTTTTTATTTAGACGCCATTACCAAGGGGTGGCAATTTTCCAAAGCTAAGGCTAACCCCGCTTTAAGAATAGCCCTCGCTCAAAAATCATTGGCTGAACTTCTAAAGATACTTCAAGTTCTCGATTATCATTACTTCCAAAAAGTAGAAAAAGACAACAAGAGAAGAATTATAAGAGCGATAGAAATCGCCTCTCAATTAGGCAAGGTTCCTCCGCGCAAAGAAAACCCTCAATTCCAAACATTAATTATTGGGCTTAAACTTCCTCTTTCTGAATTAAAAAAACGAATTTACCAACGACTGGAGAAACGTTTCCAGCAAGGTATGATCCAAGAAGTAGAAAACCTTCACCGCCAAGGCCTCTCTTGGCAACGATTAGAAGACTTCGGACTAGAATATAGATGGATTAGTTGTTATTTACAGAAGAAAATCACCATAAAAGAGATGAAAGAAAAACTTCAAAAAGAAACCGAAAAATTTGCCAAGAGACAGTTAACTTGGTTCAAAAAAGACCCAACTATTCATTGGATCCAAAAACAAGAAGAAGCGCAACATCTTATTCAAAATTTTCTCAAGGAAAAAGGATTTCCTAAAGAAAAAAACTACTTCAAAAATTCCTGAAGTTTTTCTTTGGCCACCGACGGCTTAATTCGTCCCCGCGTTTTTTTCATTAATTGACCAATTAAAAACTGCAAAGATTCTTCCTTGCCTGCATGATAATCTTTGACCGCGGGGGTATTTTCTTCAATCACCTCTTTCGTTAATTGAGATATCTGCTCGCTCCCCTCGATTGTCGCCAACCCTTCGGTTTCTATAATATGGGAGGGATCGGTTCCTTTTTCAAACATTATTTTTAAAACCCTTTTTGCTAAAGGAGAGGCAATCTTTTTCTGAAAAACTAGAATAGTTAACTCCGCAAAATTTTCAGGCGTCACCAGAATTTTTTGTTCTGGATGATTAACAATCATCCCCTTAAAATCTGTCACGAGGTAATTTACCAGAAGACGTCTTAATTCTTGATAACCTTCTAAAGATACTTTTTTAATCTTAGCCCAATTAGCTAGTTCACTTTCAGCCTTCTCAAAAAAGTCAGACAAGAAAACATCCCTGAGCAAAACCTCGATATCATTTTCCAGAAGCTGATATTGATCTTGAAACCTTTTTCTTTTTTCAAAAGGGAGTTCTGGAATCTCCTGACGAATTTGTTCCACCCAATCGGAATCAATTTTAAAAGCCGGAAGATCTGGTTCAGGAAGATAACGATAATCGGCCGCATTTTCTTTTATCCTCTGAGAAACAGTGGCTGAGCCATTCCATCCTCTTGTTTCTTGCACTACTTTCTCTCCTTTTTCAAGAATAGCTTTTTGCCTAATAATTTCGCAATCAACGGCTTTTTTGGCTACCCGGAAAGAATTAAGATTCTTAATTTCTACCTTCGTTCCCGAAAGCAATGGTTCGCCGTCTCTAATTAAAGAAATATTAACTTCTACTCGCATTTGTCCTTTTTCCATATCCGCATCAGAAACACCCAGATAACGGAGCACCAACTGGAATTCTTTAGCAAACATTCTCACTTCTTCCCCTGTTTTCTAATCTGGCTCCGTCACCATTTCCATTAAAGGAATACCCGCTCTGTTAAAATCCACCAAAGTTGATT
>CAYTGH010000041.1:0-3842 GCA_964437355.1 uncultured Candidatus Saccharibacteria bacterium
CTGACTTCATCCCCAGAACCTTAGCCGGTTGAGAAGGAATCACTTGGTCTAAATGTTTGCCCTGCCAGTCCAATATCTCTTTAACTCGGCCAAGAGCAGATATCGTTCCGATTATATCTCCCGTCTTTAATGTTCCCTGATTGACAAGAAGCTTAACCGAAGGGCCCTTCAGACGATCAAGGGATGATTCTAAAACCACTCCTTCAGCTGGACATTGATAATCCGCTTTGAGATCTTCCATCTCCGCTAAAAGAAGGATTATGTCTAAAAGATCGTTAACCCCTTGACCTGTCTTGGCGGAAGTCTCCACTTCTGGAATCTCTCCCTCTTGAGATTCTAGGACTAGTCCTTCTTTCCGCAACTGGGCTTTAACCTTTTCCAGGGGTAATCCTGCTTGATCTATTTTATTAATATCAACAATGACCGGAATTTTCGTTTCCTTAAGGTAAGCAATGGCTTCCTTCGTTTGGGGAAGAACGCCCTGGTCAAGACTAACTACTAAAACCGCCATATCCGCTATTTTCGCTCCCCGAGAACGAATAGAAGAAAAAGCAGCATGCCCTGGCGTATCAATAAAAACAATCTTTTTGTCCTGGTAAATTGTTTCATAGGCTCCGATATGCTGAGTGATGCCTCCTGATTCTTTCTTGGTCAAATCAGTTTTTTGAATATAAGAAAGAATAGAAGACTTACCAGCATCAATATGCCCTAAGAAAACAACGACTGGTGGTTTTGATTTTAATTTTGCTTTAGTCATAAAAGATGAAAACCCCAAAGGGGCGAAGCTCGCCTCCGCGAATGTTCTGGCGGATTTTATCACGCCGAAGCTTCGCTACTGCGAAGCAAAGGCGGAGGAGGTGGGACTCGAACCCACAAGCCATTTCGGGCGCCGCTTTTCGAAAGCGGAGGATTACCAATTATCCATACTCCTCCTCAACAGCTTTAGAAAATAGTGGACCGTGTCGGATTCGAACCGACGACCTTTTCGATGCCATCGAAACGCGCTACCAACTGCGCCAACGGCCCCTAAGAAAGTGCCCCTGGGGAGACTCGAACTTCCATTTATTCTTTAGGAGAGAACCGTTCTATCCAATTGAACTACAGGGGCTTTCTTGAATTTCAATCTATTATTCTCATTCTATCCTATTTCTCGGGAAAAATCACCCCTTATTCAAGGGAGGCTAGAGGGATTTGCACCCTCTCCAAAAGTTCCACAAACTCTTATGCTGCTATTACACCATAGCCTCCATGGTGTCCCCGGTGCGAGTCGAACGCACAACCTAAGGATTAGAAGTCCTTCGCTCTATCCATTTGAGCTACGGGGACTTAGCGTTATTATTCATCAAAAGAGGAGATTAGTCAAACTCTCTATTGATTAACTTCTTTGAATCTTCTAGAATAAAGAAAAGTCGGGGCATGGCCTAGCTGGCTTAAGGCGCAGCGTTTGGGACGCTGAGATCCTGGGTTCGAATCCCAGTGCCCCGATTAGCTATTTGCTCTTTGAATCATTCTAAGCGAGAGTAATTCAGCGGTAGAATGCCACACTTCCAATGTGGTCGTCGCGGGTTCGAATCCCGTCTCTCGCTCCAATAACAAAAGCCCCATTGAAAACAACGGGGCTTTTGTCTTTTTTCCTTCCTTTTACTTAACAGCCTCTTTTAGCGTCTTGCTAGCTTTAAAGCGAGGAACCTTTCGAGCGGCAATTTGGATTGTTGCTCCTGTTTGAGGATTCCGTCCTTCTCTCGCTTTTCTCTTGCGAACATCGAATCGACCAAAGCCGGTTAAGTTCACTTCCTGGCCCTTTTTAAGGGTCTTGAGAATGATATCGAGCATTCCGTTGAGAAGAGCCGCCGCTTGGCTTTTAGCAATTTCAGCTTCTTTGGCAAACTCTTCTATTAGTTCTCCTTTGTTCATATTCAAAAAATTGGTTTAACTCGACCTTTGTTAATTAATTTACCACATTTATCGCGCATATTCTACTATCCGGGACTCCCGAATGACACTCACTTTGATTTCTCCGGGGTAAGTTAAATCAGACTGAATACGGTTTACCACTTCTTGGGCAATTTTTCTAGCCTGGAAATCATCAACCGCTTCCGGCTTTACTAAAACCCTAACTTCTCTTCCCGCTTCAATAGCGTAACAAGTCTTCACCCCCGGAATAGAATTAGCAATCTTCTCTAAGTCTGTCAATCTCTTTAAGAACTCTTCGGAGCTTTCTCTTCTCGCTCCCGGTCGGGAGCTAGAGATAGCATCCGCTGTCTGAACAAGAATAGCTTCCACTGATTCGTAAGGGTAATCCTCATGATGAGATTTCATACCGATGACAACCGCTGGTTCAACATTGAATTTTTCTAGAATCTTTATCCCTATCTCAACGTGGGACCCTTCAATCTGGTCGTCAACCGCTTTGCCAATATCGTGGAACAAACCTGCTTTCTTGGCAATATAACCATCAACGCCAATTTCTTCAGCCATGGTCTTGGCCAGCATAGCGGTTTCAATAGAATGAAGCAAAACATTTTGACCATAACTGGTGCGGAAGCGCAGGCGACCCAAAAGTTCAACCAATCTTGGCGGAAGGTCAACTAAGCCAACTTTGTAAACAGCCGCTTCCCCGGCTTTTTTAATCTGCTCTTTTACTTGTTCCTTCGCCTTTTCCACCTCTCTTTCTATCCTCGCTGGCTGAATACGCCCATCATCAATTAGCTTTTCTAAAGCTATCTGGGCAATTTTCCGGCGAATAGGATTAAAGGCGGAAATGACTACTGTTTGCGGAGCCTCGTCAATCATTAATTCAACACCGGCCGCTTTCTCAAAAGCTCTGATATTTCTTCCGTTCTTGCCAATAATCCTTCCTTTAATTTCTTCATTAGAAAGACTAATGGTTGTTGTCGTCAAATCTTCCACTTGGCTCGGAGCATACTTCTGAATAGCTAAAGAAACAATCTCTATCGCTTTCGCCCGGAATCGCTCTCGGCCTTCCGCTTCTAGCTTTCTTAGGCGAGTTAAAATATCTTGCTTCACTTTCAACTCCACCTTGGTTAATAATTCTTCTTTAGCTTCCTTTTCGGTCAAACCAGAAATTTCTTCTAGTTTCTGGAGAATCTTGGTCTTCAAGATTTTTAACTTATCTTCCCATTCCTTCAACTTTCCTTCTCGTTCCGCCAATTGCTGATCTTTTCTCGTCAAAAGAGAATCCTTTTCATTCAAGCTGTGCGTGCGGCTGAGAACGTCTTCCCTCTCTTTAACCGCTTTCTCTTCTTCTTGTTTCCCGGCAATTTCGGCTTCCTTAATAATTTTCTCCGCTTGCTGTTTGGCTTTTTCGAGAATCTTTTCTCTTTCTTTTCTTCCTTGCTCTATCTTTCGGCGCAAGTTTTCTTCAACCGTTCCTTTTTTCTTTTGACCAATAATTTTCCGGATGTAATAACCTATCCAGAATCCTAAAAAGGAGGTCAAAAGACTAACAATCAGAATCAAAATTCCTTTTTCCATAATTCAATTTTAAAGATCAACAATAGACTTTTGTTTTTCTCAATCTCGTCTATTTCCTTTTGTCCTTGCTGATCAAATTACTTAATATACAGGGTTATTATAGCAAAGAAGGGGATAAAAGTAAATTGAATTACTGAAAACCTATCTTGTGCCATTCAACCAACCCGGTTGAGATTAAACCTCAACCAGGTTTATCGAGGTTAGACCTCAATCAATTCAAATCGAGGTTAGACCTCAATCCATAATGATATATTCGGGAGAAAAGTCAACAGCGTCCATTGGAACGCGGTAGGGTTTCAAATAACAGAAGTGGCGAGGTTTGACCTCCCCACTAAAACCTAAGGCAT
>CAYTGH010000042.1:0-3629 GCA_964437355.1 uncultured Candidatus Saccharibacteria bacterium
AAAATCATTAGAATTATGAAATTAGTAAATTACAAAATTTATTAAAATTATGAAACCAGGAAGTTACAAAATTTATTAAAATTATGAAAAAAGTTAAAAAAATCTTAAAATTTCATATTCAAGCTGGGAAAGCTTCACCGGCACCTCCGTTGGGACCATCCTTAGCCGAACAGGGAATTAATATTAATGAATTCTGCCAGAAATTCAATGAGGGGACCAAAGATATGAAACAGTATACCTTGCCCGTGGTGGTAACGGTTTACACGAACGGGAGTTATACTTTTCAAATGAAGCAGCCTTTGACATCTGACTTGCTAAAAGAGGCGACGGGGATTGAAAAGGGATCAGGCGAGCCTAACAAGAAAAAAGTAGCTAAAATTACCCATGAGCAATTAAAAGAAGTTGCTTTGCGTAAAATGCCTGACTTGAATGTCAACAATATTGAGCAAGCTATCAAAATTATTGAAGGAACAGCTAAATCAATGGGGATTGAAATTCAATCATGATTTTATCGGATAGAGATATTCGACGCTATCTTCAAAACAAGACTCTTATTATTAAGCCGCAGCCTGATTTGGAAAAACAATTAGGAGCGGCTTCTTTAGATATCCGTCTGGGTGAATCGTTTCGTGTTTTTAATACGACTCAAAAATTTGTTGTTGATCCTCTCGATCCCGAAACATTCAAAGACTTAACTTCTCTGGTGCGTATTGACCAGAAGCATCCTTTTGTTCTTCATCCTCATCAATTTGTTTTAGCCATTACTTATGAATGGCTTTCTCTGCCTGACAATCTTGGAGCTCGTATTGAAGACCGGAGTAGCTGGGGAAGGCTGGGGGTTATTGTTCATTCCACGGCGGGTTATGTTGACCCGGGTTTTCAAGGCAATTTGACTTTGGAAATGAGCAATATCAGTCCGATTCCTATTTTGCTTTATCCTCAAGTGAAAATTTGCCAGCTTGCTTTTGAAACCCTATCAAGTCCAGCTGAAGTTCCTTATTCAGCTAAAAAAACAGCCAAATATGCCGGAGCGACAGAACCTCAGCCCAGTCAGATTTTTAAAGATTTTCAGTAATGGAAAAAGGAATTTTTATTGCTTTTGAAGGCATTGATAGGTCGGGAAAAGCAACCCAGAGTAAGCTTTTAGCCGAGCACTTAAAAGAAAAGGAGCAACCTGTTGTGCTGATTCATTTTCCTCAATACGGCAAGAGATCTGCTGGATTGATTAAAAACTATCTTGAGGGGAAATATGGCTCGGCTGAAGAAGTGGGACCTTATCGGGCGTCTATTTTTTTCGCGGTTGATCGTTACGATAAAAGTTTTGAAATTAGACAATACCTAGAACAGGGAACAACGGTAATTTCTGACCGTTATTGGGCTTCTAACGTCGGCCATCAGGGCGGTAAGATCCAAGATGGGGAAGAGCGGAAAAAGTTTTTCCAATGGCTTTACCATTTAGAATTTAAAATTTTTACTATTCCTCAACCGGATTTAACCTTATTGCTTAAAACCTCTCCTGAGCTAACTCAGCGATTGGTGGCTGGACAGAAGAAAGGAGATATCCATGAAAACGATATAAAGCACGAACGAAACGCTCTGCGGGCTTATTTGGAAGTGGCTGAAGAATTTCCTGAGCAATTCAAAATTATTGAATGTGTTGAGAATCAGCAATTCCTAAGTCCCGAATTGATTCACCAAAGAGTCTGGAAAATTGTCGAATCGTTTCTATTGACAGACAAGAAATAATTAGTAGGATAAGAGAAGTAGTTGTATTTCTGATTCCTTTCGTATTAATGAGGGACAAATACTGGCAAGGTCGAACTACTTCATAAATGATTAATTGATTCAGTTTTATGGCAGAAGCAGAAGATCAAAAATTTCTTGAGTTCGTTGTGAAGAGTTTAGTTGACCACCCTGAAGATGTAAAAATCGAGCGAAAAGTTGACGAGATGGGAGTGCTTTTAACTTTGAAGGTTAATTCAGAAGATATGGGTCAAGTTATTGGCCGTAGTGGCTCTACCGCTCGGGCGGTGAGAACCCTTATTCGAATTCTTGGTTTAAAACATCATGCTCGTGTTAACTTAAAGATTGAAGAACCTGAAGGCGGTCGAGTTATGGGGAGAAGAGAAGAGAATCATTCTGAAAAGAAAGCAGAGGAGAAAGCAGAGGAGAAAACAGAAGAGAAAGTAGAAGAGAAAGCAGAAGAGAAAGTAGAGGAGAAAGTAGAGGAGAAAGTAGAGGAGGAAATAGAAGAAAAGGGTTCTGACTTAGACGATTTGGATTTGTCCTAAATAAGAACATTCATTTTGTTTAGAAACAGTGCTATCTTATAGATAGTACTGTTTTTGAATTATGAAAATCTCCTCAAGAAGATTTACGAAAATCAAATAGATTTATGATAAGGTTTGACATATTAACTTTGTTTCCTCAGGCCGTTACCCCTTATTTTCAAGAGGGGATTATCAAGCGTGCTCAAGAGGAGACATTGGTTGATATTCATATCTGGAATTTAAGAGATTGGGCCAAAGACAAACATCAAACGGTAGATGATAGCCCTTTTGGCGGCGGCGGCGGAATGGTGTTGAAGATAGAGCCTATCTTTAAAGCTATTCAAAATTTACGCTTGAAAAAAGGAAAAACAAAAGTTATCTTGTTTTCTCCTCGGGGAAGGAGGTTTAATCAAAAAAAAGCAACGGAATATGCTTCCGTAGATCAATTAATTCTAATTTGCGGACGTTATGAAGGCGTAGATGAAAGAGTAGCGAAATATATTGCTGACGAAAGCTTATCAATCGGCAATTATGTTTTGATGGGGGGAGATTTGCCAGCGATGGTTGTTGTCGAAACAGTAGCGCGTTTAAAAGCCGGGGTAGTCGGAGAAGAGTCGTGGCTCCAAGAGCGAATAACGCCCGAAGGCGGTTTTCGAGAGTATGCGCAATATACAAGGCCAGAGGTTTTTTCTCCTAAAGAAAAAACTTATTGGAAAACACCTAATGTTTTAGTCTCCGGGAATCATAAAGAGATTCAAGCTTGGCGCGAAAAACACAGCCGGAAGATTGAATGACGAAGTGATTGTGATAAAATAATATTAAGGGTAGGTACCAAAGTGGTTAAATGGGTCAGGCTGTAAACCTGATGTCTTATGACTTCGGGGGTTCGAATCCCTCCCTGCCCACCAACATTAACCTTTTTTATTTTATCGAAATTAGAAAACAAAGAAAATGAAGAAGGATAAGATTATAGGATCTAAAATATTGTCGTCTTTTGACAATCTTTATCATGGTACTTTGCCGAAGGTAGAATTCAACATAGCTCACGTAGATAAGGATAAAATCTTAGATGTTCTCAATCTACATGGTGAATATAAGATTATCCTTGGCCGGCAGGAGCATGGTGATAATGTTTTTGTAGATACTGATAAACAGAAATCGCAAGGATTAAGAATCATTCCCAATACGGATGCTATTATAACAAATGTTCCCCGAACGATTATAGCCGTATATACCGCTGATTGTGTTCCTGTTTTTATATTTGATAAAAACAAGAGAATCATTTCGATTGTTCATTCAGGATACAAGGGAACAATTAAGAAGATTGTCCCGAAGGTTATTGCTAAGTTAACAAATCAA
>CAYTGH010000043.1:0-3406 GCA_964437355.1 uncultured Candidatus Saccharibacteria bacterium
GGTACTAATTCTTCTTTTAGGAGTGATGGTCGGCGCTTTAGTGATTGGTGTTTATCTGCCGATTATCTCGGTCGAAATGGGAGCTATGGGGATGTGACCTTGCTTTTAAAAAAGAAAAAAGATAAAATAAGGAAAGAAACAAAGGTCGTTTCGAAAATTAATTTTTTAATTTCTATATATTTTAAATTCATGAATAAAAAAGGTTTTACGTTGATTGAATTAATGGTCGTTATTGCTGTCATTGGTATTTTATCCGCGGTAACCCTGGTGGCTTATCCTACGGCTCGATCTAGAGCCAAGGACGGAGTAGTTATGGCTGAGATGGATCAATTAAGAACAGCGGCGGAAATATCAAAGGGAATGAGCACGACTGATGATTATGCTGATATTGAAGTTGCCTGTGCAGACTGCGAAGCGCTGGTTACGGATATTAATCTCCAAGAAACTACGGTAGCTTTAGACTACCATTATACGGATGACGTAGCTCCGGATTATACGGACTATTGTGCCTCAAAGTTACTTAATTCAGGAGCCACGTGGTGTATTGATAGTCACTATTACAGCGGGGTCAGTGATACTTGTGCTGATGGGAAATTCTGCGACAACACAGATATGTAAGCTGGCGGTATATCAAGTGTCAGGTAAACATTAATGATGGTCGAAATAATTGTTGGGTTTTTTCTTTTGGGAACGATAATGGGAAGCTTTATCGATTGTGCGGTCAGTAGATTGGCCAAGAAGGAAGATATTGTTTTCAAAAGGTCTTATTGTCCTCATTGTCATCATTCTTTGGCTTGGTTTGACCTAATTCCCATTATTAGCTTTACCGCTTTAAAAGGTCGGTGTCGTTATTGTCATCGAAGGATCTCGTGGGAGCATCCCTTGGTGGAATTCGGGACTGGTCTTTTGTTTATTCTTATTTTTCTTCTCGGGGGGAACACTATTTTAACCGCCTTTTTTATTTTAGTGGCTATCCCCTTAGCAACAGTTTTTCTTTTTGATTTGAAATATTCTTTAATCCCGAGTCGGTTAATCTATCCGACTCTCGTTTTTACCCTTTTATCTCGGTTAGGATTAGATATTTATCAGAGCCAAGGATTTTATTTCTGGACAAGTCATATCTTTTCCGGGGTTCTCGGTTTGATTCTGATGAGCGGATTTTTAGGATGTTTGTATGTTTTAACTAAAGGCCGGGGGATGGGCCTCGGCGATGTAGAATTAGGGATGCTTTTAGGGGCTATTCTTGGCTGGCCCCTGAGCCTTGTCGGTCTCTTTTTAAGTTTTTTAATCGGTGCTATACTGGGATTAATTCTTATTGTTTTGAAGCGCAAGGGTTGGAAGAGTGAGGTTCCCTTTGGGCCCTTCTTGATATTAGGATCGACAATGGCCCTGATTGGAGGCAACCAGTTTATTCATTGGTATCTATCGTTTTTATGATGAAAAAAGGATTTACTCTCGTAGAATTAATGGTTACCGTGGTCGTTATTGCTATTGTTTCTTCCGCTTTGTTATTAAGCTGGACTCCGGCTCAGAAAGCATTTAATCTTCGCCACGCTGCTTTTCAATTAGCGGATGATTTGCGGAGAACACAACAGTTGTCTCTCTCAACGCATACATTTGATTGCGACCCTTTGCCCGCGGAAGACTATACGGGTTTTGGGCTTTATTTGAATACTAGTTCTTCAACAACAGCTTATCAAATTTTTGAAAATTGCAGTTCCGATAATAGAGCTTGGGACAGCGGAGAAGAGAAAGAAACCCTCGATTTTGCTCAATATATCGAGATTCAAAGTTTGGAAAAAACAGGCGTTTCCGTAAGTTCCCTAAGCGTGTTTTTTGTTCCGCCTAATCCTGATACCTATATCAATGGAGAAGTCGCCGGGGAGGAGGCCAAAATAACTTTAACTAATGGCTCTTCAACGGCGGTTGTTAAAATTAACAGCAGTGGTTGCATAGAAGTTGATTAATTATGTTAGGAAAATCAAGGAGATTTTCAAAAATCAAATAGATTGATTTATGAAAAAAGGTTTTACTCTTTTAGAAACAATTATTGCTATCGCTATCCTAGTTGGTAGTTCTTTAGCGGTTTATGGCGCGACGGCTAGAATTCTAGCCAATGTTAATGAGCAAAAAACAAAATTTGTGGCGGCTTACTTGGCTCAAGAGGGAATAGAAGTCGTAAGAAATATGCGTGATACTAACTGGATAAGTAGTGCCCCGGCTTGGAACACGGGATTAGATGCCGGAGATTATCGAGTGCAGTATAATAGTACTTCTCTTTTAGCCAATGGCGATGTGGCTTTAAAACTAGATAGCAGCCATTTTTATAATTACGATACCGGGACTGCTACCCGATTCAAAAGAAAAATGACGGTGAGTCATCCTGCGGATGATATTGTTAAAATCATTGCGGAAGTCAGTTGGCCAGGACAAACTTCTCCGATTACGGTTGAAGAATTTTTATATAATTGGCGTTAATATTATTATGAAAATCAAGGAGATTTACGAAAATCAAATAGATTTATGAAAATCAAGGAGATTTACGAAAATCAAATAGATTTATGAAAATCTCCCCAAGAAGATTTACTAAAATCAAATAGATTTATGAAAATCAAAGATTTACTAAAATCAAATAGATTTTTGAAAAAAGGGATGTCTCTTATTGAACTTATGGTGGCCATTACTCTCTTGACGATAGTGATAAGTGCCGCTATCAGTTTGAGTGTTTCTCTTATTCATCAAGAGAGAAGATCTTTGGCTACCCAAAATATTATGGACAATAGCTCTTATTTTCTAGAATATGGAGGAAGATTTATAAGGATGGCTCAGAAGGATGACGGGAGCTGTATTACGACGGCTGGGCTAAATTATGAAAATGGAGCGGACGCAACCAGTATAAGATTTTTAGACTATGAAGATCATTGCCATGAATTTCTTTTGGCTGACGGTCAAATCAAAGAACGGGTGTCTTCTGATAATACGTCGGGTAACTTAGGATCCTTAGAATCAGCGGTCGCTATTACTTCTCCCAAAGCGACGGTTAGCTCATTATCTTTTGCCATTAACGGAGATGATGCTAGTCATCAACCTCGGGTGACCATTAAATTTGCTATCCAGAATAATGCTTTTCAGGAGGCATCAATGGATGTCGAAACGACTATTTCTCAAAGAAATTTAAACTCTTAAATATGTTTTTCTCAAAAAGAAAAGGGGTTTCTGTTTATTTAGTCATTATGATTGGGGCTTTTAGCTTGGCAATTGTTCTGGGTTTGTCTTCTCTTCTCATAAGACAAGCGGTTATTGTCAACAGGCTTAGCGAATCAGTCCTTGCTTTCCACGGGGCTGATTCTGGTATCGAAAGAATATTATATGCGGTCCGGCAGGAAAGCTATGATCCTTCCAGTTG
>CAYTGH010000044.1:0-3336 GCA_964437355.1 uncultured Candidatus Saccharibacteria bacterium
TTTGGTTTTCAGGCTAATGAGATTGACAAGAAAATTGAAGATCTTTCTCCCGGAGCAAGATCGCGACTTCTTTTTGCCTTATTCTCGGCTTTATCAGTTAATGTCCTCGTGCTTGATGAACCCACTAATCATCTTGACTTGGGGGCTCTCAATGCTCTCGAAGAAGCAATAACTTACTACCAGGGGACTATTCTTCTGGTTTCGCATGATCGATATTTTTTACAATCTTTCAAACCGACTGATGTCTATGTTCTTTCCGATGGGGAGCTTATTCGACAGAAAGACATTGAATCGTATCTCCAAGCAGTAACTTTGAAAGCTCATCGCTTGATTAAAATGATGAGTCAAGCTAAGGACTTGAATTCAGCATAGGCTAATCTTGTAATATTCTTATTTTACATTTTAGATAAATTATTTGCTCAAACCTACGTTTTGTATTATACTTACGATACTAATAGCTTTTGAGCGGGGGAATAAAAATATTATAGATGCGGGATTTGGAAAAACAAAAGAATTTAGAGTTAATCTTCAAGACATTAAAGCGGGACGTTGATCCGGTGATCAAAGAACTTTTGTTTTTAAATGTCGATCCCGAGTTTAGGGAATTACTGGAATATCAGATTTCTACGGGGGGCAAAAGATTAAGACCGGCTTTAGCTATAGCCGGTTGTTTGTTATTAGGAGGAAAATTAGAGGATGTCTTATATCCAGCCGCTGGTTTAGAAATTTTACATAATTATTCTTTGATTGTTGACGATATTATCGACCATAGCGATATTAGGAGAGGGAAGCCAACGACCTGGCGCAAATTTGGCCAAACGATTGCTCAATGTGTCGCTATTGATTATTCAGGTACAGTCTTGCAAGCTGCTAGCCGGTCGTCTCAGCCGAAGGCTGTGTCCGAGATTTTCGCTAGAACCATAAAATTTTTAACTGAGGGAGAAATACTAGATATTCTTTTTGAACAATCAGGGAGAGAGAAGGATTCCTACATTATTCAACATAGGTATTTAGAGATTTCAGAAGGGGATTATTTAAAGATGGTTAGCCGAAAGACAGCCAGTCTCTTCCAGACTTGTTGTGAGATTGGGGGGATATGTGCCCAAGCTGAGGAGAAACAGATTAAAGCGCTGAAAAATTACGGCTTTAACTTGGGACTTGCTTTTCAAATTAGAGACGACATCCTGGATATTTTTGGTGAAGAAGAGAAATTTGGAAAAGAGATTGGGAAAGATATAAAAGAAAATAAGGGAGGGAATATTGTTTTTATCTTTGCTCTTCAAGGGTTAGGTTCTCAAGGGAAGGAAAGGGTTCTTGAAGCTATTAAGAAAAAGGACAATAGTCGGGCGGATGTTCAGGAGGTTATCAAGCTGATTAAGGGGACCAAGGCTCACGCCAAGGCTTACGCGATGGGAGAAAGATTTGTTCAAAAGGCTCGAAAGAATTTGGAAACTCTTCCGCAAAACCAGTGGAATGATTTTTTGAAAGAGATTACTGATTTTGTCATGGAGAGAGAAAAGTGAATTAATCTTTTTAATAAATATGCCCAAACTTATATTGGTTAATGAAAAAGACGAAGCTATTGGCACGGAAGATAAGCTAAAGTGTCACCTCGGTCAGGGAATTCTTCACCGGGCTTTTGCTATTTATATTTTCAATTCCCAGGATCAATTATTAATTCAAAAAAGAGGAGAGAAGAAAATGCTCTGGCCTCTGCTCTGGGAGAATTCCTGCTCCAGCCATCCCTCTGAAGGAGAGGACCTAATTCCGGCGGCTGAGAAAAGGTTAAAAGAAGAATTAGGATTTACGTGTCCATTGAAATTAATAACCAAATTTCAATATCAAGCTCTTTACAAGCATATTGGCGCTGAGAACGAAGTGTGCTCGTTATTAGTTGGTCGCTATAATGGAAAAGTTGCTCCTAATAAAGAGGAAGTAGCGGAGTGGAAATGGATTAATCTGGATAATCTCCAGACAGGCATTCAAACTTCTCCAGAGAAGTATGCTCCTTGGTTTATCATTGGCCTAGTAAAATTATTAAGAATTATTAATCAATAATTTATTTATTATGAAAACAGCCCATAAGACGTTTCCTCATCAAACCAAAGGATTGTTTGATTTCATAAATGCGACGGATGAAATTAGAAATTTTGTGAAAGAGAGTGGTATTAAAAACGGATTAGTTAATGTCCAAATTATGCATACCTCAGCGGCTCTGATGGTTAATGAAGATGAGCCGTTGCTTTTAGAGGATATGAAAAGAAATTTAGAAGCAACTGCTTCTAGGAAGTTAGAATATCAGCATGATGATTTTTCTATTAGAACCGTAAATGTCTGCGATAAAGAAGAGAAAAATGGGCATTCTCATTGCAAGGCTATTCACCTTTTGCCTTCAGTGACTCTAAATTTAATTGACGGGAAATTACAATTAGGACGGTGGCAGAGCATAATGTTAGTGGAGTTAGATTGCTCCCGGCCGAGAAAGATACAGGTTGGTATTATCGGAGAATAGAGGAGAATCTTATGGAGAAGATTTATCAAACCATTATTATTGGGGCTGGACCAGCTGGATTGATAGCCGGACAATATCTAGAAGATGCTTTAATTTTAGATAAGAAACAAGAAATTGGTAAACCTGTTCAATGCGGAGAAGGAATTAGCCGGAAGGCTCTTGAGATGCAAAGAATAGAACCAAATCCTGATTGGATTTCCTGCGAGATTCACAAAGTGGAAAGAATAATGCCGAATGGCAAAGCTATTGGTAGCTTTCATCAGGAACCAATTGGCTATGTCATTGATCGAGAAAAATTTGAAAAATATTTAGCCCGAAGCAGTAAAGCAAAGATTAAATTAAACACAGAAGTTGTTAACTTAGAATTACGAAATAATCTCTGGGAGGTAACCGCTAAGACAGGGGAAACTTTTAGGTCGAAATATATTATTGGTGCCGATGGTTTTAACTCAATTGTTAGCCAAAAAGTTTTTCCGGAAAATCAAGAGAGAATTGAATTTATCCCAGCTATGGAATATCTAGTAGAAACAGAAAAAGAGTTTGATACGAAAACGACCAAAATTTATCTTGATAACGAAAAATATGATCAAGGCTATGCTTGGATTTTTTCAAAATCGAAAAACACTGCTAATATTGGCTTAGGTGGCAAGAAGAATCTTTTCAAAATATTTGATGAATTCTTAAAGAAGGTAATAAAAGAAAATTATGGGAACTATAAACTCTTAAAAAATAGAAGCGGTGTGGTTCCCTTAAGAAATAATTTCCAATTAGGAATTTTTAAGAATAAGGCAATGTTGGTAGGGGATGCAGCAGGATTGGTGGAT
>CAYTGH010000045.1:0-3326 GCA_964437355.1 uncultured Candidatus Saccharibacteria bacterium
ATTCTCATGGTCTTGATTCTAAAAATATTTCTACTACTCAAGACCTTTTCCAATTAGCGAGGTATATATTAATTGCTCGACCGCCGCTTTTAGAAATTACTAAGGGCAAAGAAGTATTAAGCTTCGGAGAGATCCGTTTTGATGTTGAAGAGCTGCGGAACAAAAACATTTTTATCAATGATCTAAACTTCGTCGGAGGAAAAACAGGCTTTATAAAAGCTTCTAGATACACTGCTCTTTTTATCTTTAAATTTCTTACTGAGAAGGAAGAAATTCGGGATGTCGCAATTATTCTTTTAGGTTCTGAAGATGTTAAAACTGATACCCAAAAGATTTATAAGTGGCTTCAAGAAAACTATTCTTTGTCTTCGGCATTTGAAAATTAAAATTTTCGTTTGCGGTTCACATCCGTGAGGTCTGTGGTTCAAATCCACATACGCCCACTACGAAAGAAAATGCGAATATAGCGAGTGGGGTTTTAAAAGAAAAAGAAGATGAGCATCATGAAAAAACAATTGTTTCTAAAATCTATTTTTCTAGGAGTCCTTTTCTTGGGAGGGGTTTTTGCCTTAGGTCTTTTGGGTTATCAAGGCTGGCAAAATTCTCATTTCCAGGTGACGAATCTAGGCAACACGACAGCTGCCTATCCGTTTCTTGGTCTGTCAAAACCTCAAGCCTCTGTTTTCTTTACGGGGGATATAATGTTAGATCGAGGCGTAGAATATCAAATCGAGAAACACAATGATTGGTTTTATCCTTTTTCAAAAATAAAACTTTTGCTAACTCAAGCCGAGATGGTCATTGGTAATTTAGAAGGACCGATTGTTGCTTCGCCTCCTAAATTTTCTGATCATTCCTTACGATTCGCTTTTTCTCCTCAAGTTATTCCAGGATTGACATCAGCTAATTTTAAACTTCTATCTCTTGCCAATAATCATACAGATAATATGGGAGAGGAAGGATGGAAAGAAACAAGGGAATATCTTCAACAAGCCGGTATTGATTCCATCGGGCATCCTGTAAAATGCGACCAAAATGCTTCTATAATTAAGGGCCCTTTTGTCTTTATGGCTTTTAACAAAACTTTCCCTGTTAATTGTTCTGACAGTAAAATCGCTCAGATTGTTCAAGAAGATCGTCAAAATAATCCCGACAAGTTTTTGGTCGTTATCCTTCATTGGGGAAATGAATATAAATTAAAAAGCTCTTCGGCCCAAAGAGAATTAGCCCATCAAATAATCCAAGCCGGAGCGGACCTTATTATTGGTTCTCATCCGCACGTTGTTCAGGAAATCGAAGAATATCAGAATCGATTAATTTTCTACTCTTTGGGAAATTTTATCTTTGATCAATATTTTTCTCAAGAAACTCAAGAAGGTCTTGTCGTTGGACTCAAGCTTTATCCAGAAAAAGTTGCTTATCAACTTTTCCCTACGCAGGGGAATTTGAGCCAGCCCTCTTTTATGTTTCCCGAAGAGAAAGAGAAATTTTTAAATGTTCTTGCTCAACGTTCTGATCCTAATTTGGAAAATCAAATTCAAGTAGGGAAAATAGAAATAAATCGTTCGGCTTCCTCGTCGATTGAAGAAAACGAAGAAATATCAAGTTCTTCTGCCACTTTAAATCAGCCAGTGGTTTTAGGGAAGCAAGTTGTAGCGGGACCTTTTGCGTCGCTACCAGGACAATTAGTAACTCATCTTTATAATATTCAGGGAGTTCCTAATGTTAAGGGATTAGAATTTACTCCTGACGGGAAGGAGGTTTGGGCGACTCTGCTCTTGAATAAAAAAAGGGGAGTTGTTATTTTCGACGCTAAGACAGGAAAGAATTTGACTAATATTAATCTTAATAATGGCGGAGGCGTAGAGATGGTTTTTAGTCAAGATGGGAAAAAGGCCTATGTTAGCCAAATGGAAACAGGTAAAATTTTTGAAATAGACACTCAAACCAAAAAGATTCTACGAGTTTTTAACAGCGAGAGTACTTGGACGAAAGTGCTCGCCCTTTCTAATGACGGGAAAAGTATTTTTGCTTCTAATTGGGTAGGTAATAATGTTTCTGAAATTAGTCTGATTACTGGTAAATTGATTAAGCTTATTCCTACCGTGAAGACTCCAAGGGGTGTTTACCTGACTCCGGATCAGCAGTTTCTTTATGTAGCTGGATTTGCCGATGGAGAAATAGAGAAAATTAACTTAACGACGGGAGAAAGCAAAATTCTCTTGCGAACAGAAGGAGCAATGCGCCATATTACTGCTGATAATCAGAGGGGAGTTCTTTTTTTCTCTGATATGGGAAAAGATGAAATTTGGCAATTGGATTTAGCAAACGATCATCTAGAAAAATTTGCTGATACAGACCATAATCCCAATACCATTGTTTTAAGCCCTGATGGAAAAGTTCTCTTGGTGTCTTGTCGAGGGATTAATTATTCTGCCGATAATTATTCTATTCCGGGACCCGAATGGGGAAGCGTTTTATTATTTGATGCTGAAACAGGACAGATGCTCGATGCTATCATTAGCGGAAATCAACCAACCGCTTTGGCTATCTCTCCTGATGGCCAAAAATTATTCTTTTCTGATTTTTTAGACCAGACAATAGAGGTTTATCAAATTCCTGATTACCAAGTTTTAAGAAAAAGCAACGGAGGAATATCAAAAATTTACAAAAGCGCATTAATCAAATAAAAATGTTGTTTCGGAGAGCAGAATAAAGGAAAATTGTAAGGCTTATCGAGGTCTAACTTTAATGGGGAGGTTTGACCTCCCTACTTCTGTTTTAGAAATTGAGGTTTAACTTTAGTGGGGAGGTTTGACCTCCCCACTTCTGTTCGGATTGACTTTTCTCCTGAATGTATCATCATGGATTGAGGTCTAACCTCGATACAATCTTATCGAGGTCTAACCTCGATTGACTTATCCAAGATAGTAATCTATCTTGGTGACGGATTGACTTTTCTTCTGAATGTATCATCATGGATTGAGGTCTAACCTCGATACAATCTTATCGAGGTCTACTTTTGGAGGTTGAACCTCCAACCGAGGTTCAACCTCGCCACTTCTCCCTAATCACCGAATTCTTCCCTGGTTGAAGTTTGACCTCGCCACTTTTGTTATCAGGTAGGAAGTTTCTAAATTGCTTGTAACGAGGAAGTTTCTAAATTGCCTTGACACATTACCTTTGTCCCTTGACAGAACAAACCAGAATGATTAAGATAAATGATTCGAGAAAAAGGAGGAAGAACAATGAATAGCTCTTTTCCAGAAGTAAGGGGAATAAAGGAGTTGTATTCGGAAGAAGATATCCAGAAAGTAGTCCAAGAA
>CAYTGH010000046.1:0-3250 GCA_964437355.1 uncultured Candidatus Saccharibacteria bacterium
TAAAAAAATAATAACAATGAATGGTCGTTTCAGTTTCATAAATCTATTTGATTTTAGCAAATTTCCTTAGGGAAATTTTCATAAATCTATTTGATTTTCGTAAATCTCCTTGATTTTCAGAATTATTTAATCTGCACCTTGAGAACAGTTCTCGCTGCAGACGATTTCCATTTTAGCATAAACTCTTGAAACATTCTATAACCTTCGTCTTGATATTCCACCAAAGGATCTCTCTGGGCATAAGCTCTTAAGCCAACGGCTTCTCTTAAATAATCCATACTGCTTAAATGTTGCGACCAAAGATCGTCTAGTAAACGCAGGATAATTAATTTTAGAAGATCAAGCCAATTTTGTCTTCCGTGTTTTTCTTCTTTCTGTTTTAAATCTTCTTCGATGAGCTTCATTAAATAATTGATAATTTCCTCACGGCTAACGGCTGGCTGGCTTTGCTGGATAATTTTTCTAAGCTGGAGATGAACATCGTCGGACATTAAAAGAATAGTTTTGAATTGCTCAAAGATTTCCTCCAAATTCCATCCTTGAGGGTCTTGGCCAGGAGTATGGAAACCAACTATTTGTCGTATTTCTTCTTCCAGAATTTTGAGGACCATTTTTCCCAAATCTTCTCCTTTTTCCCCTCGAGCCAAAGCAATAATCTCGTCTCTTTTATGATAAATAATCTGCCTTTGTTTATTCATAACATCATCATAATCTAAAAGCCTCTTTCTCAAATCGAAGTTCAAGCCCTCTATCTTTCTTTGAGCCGATTCAATAGCCTGAGAAACAAATCGATTAGCAATTGGTTCGTCCTTGGGAAAATTAAACCGACTGAGAAGTTTTTCAATTCTCTCCCCTCCGAACCATTGGATAATATTCTTTGCGTCTGGGAATAATTCATTCTTTAAGGAAAGATAAAACTGAGCCGCACCGGGCTCTCCCTGCCGTCCGCTTCTTCCTCTTAATTGATTGTCTATTCTTCGGGCTTCATGTCTTTCCGTCCCTAAAATAAAAAGTCCTTCTAATTTAATAACTTTCTCCTTTTCTTCTGATTGAACGGGATTGCCTCCTAAAATAATATCTACGCCCCGACCCGCCATATTAGTCGCAATGGTCAGGCGTCCCAGGCGACCAGCCTGAGCAATAATTTGTCCCTCTTCCTCATGATGCTTCGCATTGAGAATCTGATGAGATATGCCTTCTCTATCTAAAAGTTTTCCCAAGTATTCATTCTTTTCGATAGAGGTTGTCCCCACTAATACTGGTCGTCCCTGTTTATAAAATTCTTTAATCTGCTTGATCACGGCCTTAAATTTTGATTCTTCATCTAGAAAAATCTTATCCGGCAAATCTTTCCGAATCATTGGCTTATGGGTCGGAATAGCTTTCGTGTCTAAATGATAAACTTTATCAAATTCTTCAGCCGCGCTTAAAGCTGTCCCCGTCATACCGGCTAGCTTCTGATACATTCGAAAATAATTTTGCAGGGTGATAGTCGCTAAAGTCCTGGATCGAGGCTTGATATCGACACCCTCCTTGGCTTCAATCGCCTGATGCAATCCTTCACTGTAACGCCGGCCGGGCATTAAGCGCCCCGTAAACTCGTCCACAATAACCACTTCCCCGTTTTTGACAACATAGGCCTCATCTTTTAAAAACAAAACTTTCGCCTTGAGGGCTTGACGGAGGTGATGAAGATAAGATTCATTCTCCGGATGATAAAGATTTTCAACACCCAAACTTTTTTCAGCTTTAGAAATTCCCTCTTCTGTTAAAGCAACAGACCCCATCTTTCGATCCGCATTATAATCAGATGTTTCTCGAAGACGGCGAGCAAGCTGGGCAAAGAATTGATAATCTCTCACGCTTTCTTTTTGGGGCTGAGAAATAATGAGCGGGGTTCGCGCCTCATCAATAAGAATACTATCGGCTTCATCAATAACAGCATAGTAAAAGCCTCGCTGGACTTTCTGGTCTAAACTCACCACCATATTGTCCCTTAAATAGTCAAAGCCGAATTCATTATTAGTCCCGTAGGCAATATCAGCCTGATAAGCTTCTCTTCGAGAACAAGGCTCTAAAAAATCCTCCACGACTTTAAAACTCCCCAGCTCGTCTCGAAGCTTATCCTTTTCTGCCTCCGCTTTGTGATATTGAGGATTATATAAAAAAGACTGCTCATGATTGAGCACGCCAACCGTTAATCCTAAAAAGTAATAAATCTGACCCATCCAAACGGCATCCCGGCGAGCTAAATAATCGTTGACAGTAATCACGTGAACTCCTTTCCCCAACAAAGCATTGGAATAAACAGGCAGAGTCGCCGCTAAAGTTTTTCCTTCTCCAGTCTTCATTTCGATAACTTCCCCTTGGTGCAAAGCCACCCCGGCTTGTAACTGACAGTCAAAATGCCTTTGGTTTAGGGTTCTCTTAGCCGCTTCTCTGACTAAAGCAAAAGCCAAAGGAATATTTTCGTCTAAATTTTCAACTGTTATCTTTTCTCTCAAGCCAGTAGATTTCTCTTTTAATTTTTCATCAGACAAAGCAACCAGCTCTTTCTCTAACTGGTTAATTTGATCCACTAAAGACTGAGTTTTTTTAAGATATTTTTGATTAGGATCCCCTAAAAAACGAGTTATTAAAGACATAACCCCAAATGAATACTTTTAATGTCATTCTTCCTTTTCCTTCAAAGGCCAGATTCTTAATTTTTTCCGCAACTGAGCTCCTCTCTGCTCTTGCTTCAAGCGCTTCCCCTGATAGCGACGAACTTTCCTCTCTAGCTTTTGTTGAACCAAATCAACAAGCAAATAAAGATCATTGCCCCGGTCAGTCACAAGAATTTTCTGATTAGCAAAAATTAATTTTATAGTCAGTTTAAAATTCCCACTCCAACCCTTTTCCACCGTCACTTTAACTTTCATAGAATCTTGCTTCCGCTTTTTAGGCCCAAGCAAAAAAGGAGCTTTGTCGACAATTTTAACGACTGACTTTTCAACTTTTTCTGTAAAAGCAGATGTTAATTCTAAACGAGGAGAATAAAAAGTAATTTGCATAACTACTGTTAAGAGGATTTACTAAGACTTGTATTTAGTTTTAGATTAGCACTCTGTTTTTAAGAAAGCAAACAAGCCGGCTAAGCCGGCTTGTCTTTTGTAATAGACTGTTTAAAGAAGATTAAAGCTCTTCTTTGTCTTCTGTATCTTCTTTGTCTTCTGTATCTTCTTTGTCTTCTGTATCTTCTGTATCTTCT
>CAYTGH010000047.1:0-3148 GCA_964437355.1 uncultured Candidatus Saccharibacteria bacterium
CTCTTTTTAGTGCCTACTCCTGTTGGTAAGTGGACATTTTTGTTTGCTTTTTAATGAATATTGTTACATAATTTAATATATTAGGAGGCTCTTTATATTTTCTATTCTCCAAGGAGGGAATGATGAAACAAAGAAGGCTGTGGCAAGTCCTGCCAGACTTGTTAACCCTGAGTCGTCCTTTCTTTGGTTAGCGATAAGCTTGGTGGGAGTGTTCGGAGGAAGAGAAGCTTTACCCGTCGTCGTCTTCCTTCTGATGGCGGGTTGGACAACGGATATTGTTGATAGCCGCCTGGCTCATTGGGCGAAGTGTAAATGGCAACGCCGAGAGAGCTGGATTGGGCAAAACGAAATTCGGGCAGATAGTCTTATGCTAGTGGGAGTGATAGTCTATTTAGGCTATGTGCAGTTAGCTCCTGTTTGGCTGACGACAAGTTACGCCTCGATTTTGTTTGTCTTAGCCGTGAGACTGCGGAGCACCTATCTGCAGAATTTGATTTTTGAAGCGCCAGCCACTATAGCTACCTTTCTTTTTTTAGTTATTCTGGCCGGCAGGCCCACTTTCGGCTACGTCGCTATCTGGGGATTCTTGTTGTTGCTCTACGATTGGAAGAGAGCTATGGAACTCGGAGGAATTCTCAAATCTACTATAGCCAGGGGCTGGAGTAAGATTTCCCAACAACCTCTCCGTTTTGGTAGCCTCGTCTTTGTATTAGTGGTGGCATCAGCCGCCTTAAGCATTGCTAGCACTCAGACGAAGATTATTGGCGGAGGCGCTATGGGGGTGTTTCTCCTGTTGCTTTATTTGCTTTGGTCAAACAGGACTTGACATGTTCGGCCAAGGAGAATATAATGTATACGTATAGGTTAGTTTCTTACCCCCTCAGGATAGGAACAGCCTTGTTTGCCCGTTTGAGAGGGAGAGTGTGCTTAGTTTCATCGCTCGTTGCACCTCTCCCTCCACCTCATTTTTATTCTTCTACCTGCATCGCCAGATGTAGTTTTCTTTTTTTGAAAAACGTTCTATCATTAATATTGATGAAAGAGGCTCAACTTTATCAAAAACTTCCTCATCAGCAAGTGGAATGCCTAACTTGCCCTCATCGTTGTATTCTAGAACCTGGCCAGCGGGGTCTCTGCGGAGTGCGTGAAAATCAAAAAGGAAAACTTTATTCATTAGTCTATGGTAAGATAGTGGCTCTCGATATTGATCCTATTGAGAAAAAACCGTTATTCCATTTTCTTCCGGGGACAAATTCTCTTTCTCTGGGAACGGTAGGCTGTCAATTTCGTTGTCTTTCTTGCCAGAATTGGGAAATTTCTCAATCTCCAAAATTAACCAAACAAATCCAAGGGAAAAGTATTACTCCTAAGCAAATTATCGCCTTAGCTCAACGCTATCATCTGCCAAGTGTTTCTTATACCTATAATGATCCTATCGTCTTTCTAGAATATGCTCTGGACATTATGAAATTAGCGCATCAAGAGCATCTGAAAAATGTTTGGGTGACCAGCGGATACTTAACCCCCCAATCTTTAGAACTAATTTTTCCCTATCTAGACGCTGCCAATGTTGACCTTAAGGGTTTTTCTGAAAGTTTTTACAATAAATATTGCGGTGGTCACCTGGCTCCAGTTTTAAATATTCTTCAAGGAATAAAGAAGAAAAACATCTGGCTGGAAGTGACTACTCTGGTTATCCCGACCCTAAATGATTCCGAAGCAGAGTTGAGAAAAATAGCGGAGTTTATTTATCATAAGCTGGGGGCAGAAACTCCCTGGCATATTTCTAGATTTTTCGGTGACGCTTCTTGGAAACTTCAAAATATATCCCCCACCCCTTTGAAGACTTTAGAAAAAGCTTCTGAAATTGGTCGAGAGGTTGGTTTAAAATACGTTTATCTTGGCAACGTGCCTGATTTGGACAAAGAAAATACTTATTGCCCTCATTGCCAGGCTAAAGTTGTCGAACGCCATAATTATCAAGTGAAGCGCTACGATAAAAATGGGAAATGTCCTTATTGCGGCGCCGATTTAAATATTATTGATTAAAATAAAAAATGCTTTCTTTTGTTTCTCTTTGTCCCCATCCTCCTATTATTATTCCTGGGGTTGCCCCAGAAAAAGAACGGCAAAAAGCTTCTCGAACTATCCGCGCTATGGAGAAACTCAGCCGTCTTTTTCAAAAAGCTCAAATCCAAAACGTTGTTCTACTTTCTCCTCACGGCCCTTTTGATTTTCAGCGGATGACCCTTCTTTTCTCTCCGGAAACCAAAGGAGGTTTTCAAGATTTTGGAGTAACGGATATTTCTTTATCATTCCAGGGAGATTTAGAAATTAGCCGGGACTTAGTCCAGCAAGCCGAGCAGGCGGATATTCCTTTGAGAGTCGTTATGGGAGAGAAGCTGGACAATGGTGCTTCAGTCCCCTTGTATTTCTTAACTAAAAATCAAAAAGAAAAACCAAAATTAATAGAATTGGTTTATTCAGCTCTCGATCAAGAAACTCATCTAAAGCTAGGTCAAATTATTTATCAAGTAATCCAAGAAAGTCCTCAGCGAACAGCTTTTATTGCCTCGGGAGATCTCTCTCATCGCTTAACAGAAAATGCTCCGGCGGGTTATTCTCCCTCTGGCAAATTGTTCGACAATCAAATATTAAAGTTTTTAAAACAAAAAGATGTTTCTTCTATCTTAGATATGAATTCAGAATTGATAGAAGAAGCGGGAGAATGTGGCTACCGATCTATTCTGGTCTTGCTCGGATTATTAAACGAATTAGGTACTGACAAATGGCGGCCCAAAATTCTTTCTTACGAATATCCTTTTGGTGTGGGCTACGCTGTTGCTAACTTTGCCATAAAGAATTCATGAATTATTATACTCATCTAGCTCGTTTAGCAACTGAGACTTTTGTCCGAATCAAAAAGACAATTACTCCTCCTCCTGATTGCCCTTCATCTTTTCTTTCTCAACGCTCTGGAGTTTTTGTAACCATAGAAAAAAATCATCAGCTACGAGGTTGTATCGGAACCTATCTACCGACAAAAGATAATATCGCGCAAGAGATTATTTTTTCGGCTATCAAAGCTGCTGTTTCCGATCCTCGATTCTCTCCGGTCCAAGTCAAAGAACTACCTCAGCTAAGTTAT
>CAYTGH010000048.1:0-3143 GCA_964437355.1 uncultured Candidatus Saccharibacteria bacterium
TGGTGAAAAGCCTTCTGATACCGATAACTCATCAAATTCTGATACCGACAACTCAAAACAATAATGGATAATCAAAATTTCAAAAACTATTATAAAATTCTTGGCGTTGAGGAAAGCGCCTCTCAAGAAGAGATAAAGAAAGCTTATCATCGCTTAGCCCATCAACATCATCCTGACAAAGGAGGAGATGAAGAAAAGTTCAAAGAGATGAACGAAGCTTACCAGACTCTGTCGGATAAGGAGAAAAAGGCTCGTTATGACAGATTAAGACAAGCTTTTCATAGCGGATACCAAAATCCAGAAGAAGGATCTGCTGGATTTAACGCTTCGGGTATGAATTTTAACGGATTTAACGGGGGTGGGGGATTTGAAAACATTATTGAACAGTTAGAAAATCTATTTAATTTTGATTTTGGAAATAATCAATCTTCTTCAGGGAGACAAAAAGCTCAAGCCAGAGATATTTATATTTCCATCCAAATTCCTTTAGCAGAAGTACTGCGTCCACAGGTTAAAAAGGCTTCGTTAAGAAAAAAGATCATTTGTTCTCGCTGTGCGGGAAGTGGAGCAGAATCCGGAACAAAAATGAAAGAATGTTCTTCGTGCCGTGGTCAGGGGAAAATTCCTAAGATACAACAAACTGTTTTCGGAACCTTTGCGCGTTATTCTACTTGTCCTGAATGCCATGGACGAGGAAAAGTACCAGAAAAGCCTTGCAATGTATGCCAAGGAAGAGGTATTATTGAGAATGAAGTAGAAATTGAAATTCACATTCCAGCTGGTGTTGACACTGGTCAAATCATTAAGCTTCCCGGTCAGGGGAATGCTGGAGCTTTTGGACAGCCTTCAGGTGATCTTTATGTTAAAATTATAGTGACACCCGACAATAATTTTCAACGCCACGGTGATGATTTATTAAAAACCGTAGTGATTGAATATTCAAAAGCTGTTCTTGGAGGAGAAGTTCAGATTAAAAACCTAGAAGAGAAAAAGACAGTTATTAAGATACCTCAAGGAATTAAATCTGGAGAAATTCTGAAAATCAAGAATCAAGGCATCCCTCATTTTCATCGTTTAGGAAAAGGGTCGCTTTTGTTCCAGATAACAATCAACGTTCCTCAGAAATTAACCAAACAACAGAAAGCAAATCTTTTAGAATTGCGTAAAATTGGATTGTAAAATAATTAAGGGTCCGTAACTCAATGGTAGAGTAACTGCCTTTTAAGCAGGAAGTTGTGAGTTCGACTCTCACCGGACCCACTTTTTTCATCCAAACTTGTATTTTAAGTTTAATGTTTTCAAAAAAGAAATTTATTTTTATTCTCGTTGTTGTTGCTTTAATAACGGGAGGAATAGGCTTTTACGGAGGAACACACTATGTTCCAATCAGAACAATAATTAATCAGCCCATTTCATCTGAGCCTGATACCCGGGTCGATTTTTCTACTTTTTGGCAAACATGGAATGCTGTTAATGATAATTTTGTTAACGCTGATCAGTTAGATAAACAGAAACTGATTTATGGGGCAACTTCTGGTCTAGTCGATGCCTTGGATGATCCACACAGCATTTTCTTTACTCCTGAAGAAGCTCAAATATTTGAAGAAAATCTTTCAGGAACATTTGAAGGCGTAGGCATGGAAATAGGCATTAAAGAAAATCAATTAGTGATTATCAGCCCTTTAGATAATACACCAGCTCAAAAAGCGGGCCTGCTACCGGGTGACAGAATTATTAAAATTGACGAGCAACTGACTCAGAGTTTAAATTTAGAACAATGTGTCCAATTTATCCGTGGACCTAAGGAAACAACAGTTACTTTGACGGTTTCTCGAGAAAATAGCTTCCAAGAAAAAGAATTTATGCTTACTCGGGCCAAAATTGAAATTCCCACGATAAAATGGGAATTTGAAGAACCAGACATCGCTTACCTCAAAATCTATCATTTTTATGGCAATACAACTCAAGAATTTAATCACTCATCTTTAGACATCCTTAGTCATCCGTCCATAAAGAAAATTGTTTTAGATTTGCGCAATAATCCAGGAGGTTATCTAAATACGGCGAAGGACATAGCCGGTTGGTTTTTAGAACCAGGGCAAGTAGTCGCTATTGAGCAATTTAGTGCTGATAACAACAATACCATTACCGCTCAGGGTAATGGCAAATTAGCTAATTATCCTATTGTTGTTCTCATCAATCAGGGAAGTGCTTCCGCCGCTGAAATTTTAGCCGGTGCCTTGCGAGATAATCGTGAGATAAAACTTATTGGGGAAAAATCTTTCGGAAAAGGCTCAGTCCAAGAGCCCATTAACCTTGAGGACTCATCAATGCTTAAGCTCACTATCGCTAAGTGGTTAACTCCTAACGAAACATCTATAGACAACACCGGACTTATTCCAGATATCAAGGTAGAAATGAGCGAAGAGGATTACCAAAACGACCGTGATCCTCAATTAGACAAAGCCATAGAAATCAATAAATTACAAAATTATTAAATTATTAAATTATTAAATTATTAAATTATTAAATTATGAAAGTTATTCTTTTAGAAGACATTGTCGGAATTGGTAAGAAATTTGAGGTTAAAAATATTCCCGACGGTTACGCCCGAAATCATTTATTGCCCAAGAAGAAAATCAAAATTGCTGATTTGGGCAATCTTAAAAAATTAGAAATTCATCAATTAGCTCTTAAAAAACACAAAACTGAAGAACAGGGTCAGATTCAAGATATGGCTAAAAAATTAGACAAATTGGTCTTAAAATTATCCGTCAAAATAGGCGAGAAGGGGAGTCTATTTGAATCCATTACAAAACAAAAAATTGCTGATTTATTAAACCAACAAGGGATTCCTATTAACAAATCTCAAATTGAATTGACTCATCCCATTAAGACTTTGGGAAATTTCTCAATTACTATAAAACCCACTTCTGATATTAAAAGTCAAATTCAGCTACACGTCAAGGCTGCACATTAACAATTTTTACTCGACGCTGAGAACCATTAAAACACTTTTTACGATAAGTAGAAAATTTGACAACCCCGTCTTGAAGAGAGTATAAAGTATCATCTTTCCCGCGCTTGACATTTTTACCAGGAATAAATTTTGTCCCCCTCTGACGCACAATAATCATCCCAGT
>CAYTGH010000049.1:0-3112 GCA_964437355.1 uncultured Candidatus Saccharibacteria bacterium
TTTTCCCGAAGATAACTTCATTAGCGTTTTCTAAAGAAAATCGGTCGAAAAGAATCAAAGAATTATTATGTTTATTAATCCCATAAAGTATGCCTTTATTGGAACTTAGGTCAAAGGAAACAAAAGGGAAAAGACTGGAGAGCGGCGAGGTATTCATTAACGTGTGTACCCAAAGCTGGTCGAGACCGTAAGGAGAGTTAGTGATAAAACCTTCTTTCTGCTGAAAAGCGGCTGGCTTAATATAAATTAATCTTGATTCAAGGACAGCCCGGATATCAGTTTCTGTATTTTTTAAATCCACAGGTTTATGACCGTAAAAGGTAAAATAAATACCCACTTGGAACATTCTCTCCTGCGCTGTTTTTAATTGAGTTCTCAATTGCTCAATATCTTGAAAAGCTGTTTCTAATTCCGGACTTCTCACTAACCCTTTTTCTTCCCGATCCATAATTTCGGCTTGAATTTCAGTTGTCTTTTTCCGAAGCTGTTTTAAAATTGGCGCGGTGTCAATCGGGTGGAAGAAAAAAGAGATATCTAGGGGGCGAGGGAGATTAATAATCGGCGAAAGCCAGCCAACGGAAAGATATCGAGGGTAGGAGAAAACAAAAAAACTCTTAAGATAACGCTCTTCCATAATAATATGCTGGGGAGTCACTTCGACAGAAGGCGGAGCGACCAGATCCTGCTGAGTGACGAGACGCAGAGGTCCTCCTTTAGAAGAATTTTTAGATGGAGAAAAAATATTCTTTAATTTTTCCAGCATAATTTAACGAATTAATTCTGGCATAATAGAGGGGTAATAACCGACTTCAGCCGATTGGGGATGATAGACCGACCAAAGCAATTCAATAAGTTCAGCCGAGGTTAAGGGGGCCGCTAGTAGGCTACATCGGCGCAAGCCAATAGCTATAAATTCCATTCTTTGATAAAGCTGAGTTCGGGCTCTCTTAAAAACAGGAGAGCTCATAGACTCATGTTTCCCTTTTCTCTGGAATAATTCTTTGAGGGGAGCGGAAACCTCTAATTCAGCCAAGGTATAGGGAGCGATGACAAAAAACTTTTTATTCATAATCGTTCCTTGCTGAATCAAGTTCGCAATAAAGCGCCGATAATCGGCTGTTTGTACTTTAAGAAGCTTATCCGTTTGATGATTTTCCAAATCTTTAAGCTTATCAAGATAACCCGTAAGATTAACTTGTCTTGATTGCACAATAATCTGGGTTGTAAAATCTAAAGAATTCAGAAAATTCTGAAATTGGTAGATAATCGCTTCTTGTTCGTCGGCTGATTTTAGGGCAAAGTTAAGAGAAGAAACCATCAAGACGCCTCGCAGGGCATTGCTTCTTAAGATAATGACACCATCTTTTATTTCTTTGAAAGGAAGAAGATCTTGGGTTGAAATAGTTGCCATAATTACTGTTAAAAGGATTTACTAATACTTATGGTCAAAGTTTTCTAGTTTCAATTTTAGTCTCAAGCATTGTTAAGCGGCTCATGGGAGCAATTTTAAGAAGAGCTTTTTGTTTCTTGCGAACCACTGGAGCTGTTTTTTGAATAATAATATCGAGGGACGGATTAACCGTTTTTTTCTGCCAAATATAACGCTTGGGGGTAATAATGAATTTGCCGAGGTTTTTTATAATAGCGCTCAGGGGCTGTCCTCCAGGTTTAAGGAAAACGAAGGCGGCGCTAGCGACCAAAGCCACAGCAAGAACTATCCAAAAAATCGTTCGCGGAAGAATAAAATAAAAAGCAAATACAAAAACTCCTTCTCCCACTATATAGAGGAGTTGCTTAAAAGTTAATGGTCCTACCAATTTAGTTTCCCGCTCGATAAACTTAGGGACTAGAAATTGCATAACTACTGTTAAAAGGATTTACTAATATTTAAAAAAAATTTAAAAAAGATTTAAAAAAGATTTATATAATTTACTCAACGAGTTTTCCGTAAACATCTCTCAATTGTCCTGGCCGAGAAGATTGTCGGTAGCTTAGCTTTTTTAAATTTTCCCGTAAAGGGTTAAAAATTAAGTCCTGGAGATCATTATCAAGCTTTTCAGCCAGTTCTTTTGGGAGAGAATAAGTTTTTTCTAAGAGTGGCTTAATATCTTCAAGTTTAGATAAACCCAACAGAACATCTCCGACAATACCAGCAAGTTTTATTGAAGTCGGTTGATTTTCCAATCCGTATTCTTCTGTCAATTTCAGAATGATATTTGCATTTTCTGTTGAGAAAATAGCTTTTTGAATATCAGAAGGCAAATGAGGATAGATAGTCCAAAATTGATTAATATCTTTTTGGTCAATTGTTCCAACCATAGTTTCTTTTCTATTATTCTACTACTTTTAGACAAAATTGCCAAACTAGAACAAGGTATTGACAAAATACTAGATTGGTGTTATTTTATGTTAACGTTCGTTACATAAATCAAAATATCAGGGGAGGAGAAAATGGAAACTCAAATTAATAAAGGAGGATGGAAGTGGACGATTCTGTCTATTTTAATCCTAGCGGCGTTTGTCGTTGGTTTATCTCTACGTCTTCCGTGGTTTTTCTCTTTGGTTTTAGGAGTAGTTTTCCCGTTCGGCATGGTTTTTGCCGTTCTAGAGGAATGGGCCCCGAAGAATTTCGTTTTAACGATTATGAATGAAGGGACGATTAAGATTATTACCTATGGAGGAGAAGTAGTTGATATTCTTTTGAGATTACAGGGGCACCATTTGGCAACAGATACTGACGTAAAGAACGAATTAGCCTTAAGAAAGTGGGATATAATTGAGGGCGATCCAAGCAAAAACCATAGATTCGGGGGCTATGCCTTCGTAGGGATTCCTCCCTTTCGAAAGGTGTGGCACTATTATTTTGAGTGGGCAAGCTTTAGGGCTGGTAAAGAAAACGAAGAGGCAATTAGACACCACCAGAAAATGCTTGATTATGCTTTGGCAAAATGGGATACATATGTAATTGATATCCCGTTAGAAACTGAAGACACGGATGGCTCCCAGAAAGGGATAGAAGATAAAAACCAGATTCCTCTGGGAGTTGTTGGGCTGTTCCCAATGCGGATCAAGAACCCATACGAAGCCTTTTTTATGGTTGAGAGGTGGCTTC
>CAYTGH010000050.1:0-3107 GCA_964437355.1 uncultured Candidatus Saccharibacteria bacterium
CATATTATTCTAAAGAACTGGGACGCTGTTTTTTTGTTGTCGGATTTGTGCTCGCTATCTTGGCTGGTTTTATTCAAGCAACCTGGCTTCCTATCGTTCTCTTCATCTTAGGGCTAATTGTTGGATTCTTGAATGTCTCTGAAAAGAAAAGCACCGAATTTTTAGTGGCAACGATAGCTCTTTTACTTATCGGTATGAGTGGAATGCAAATTAGCTTATTAAACCAGCAGGTTTCGGCAACGGTTTATTTAATGCTTAATAATTTTATTTCCTTTGTTGCGGCCGCTGGGTTAGTAGTGGCTATCAAGTCTATTTTAGTAGTAGCCGCTCCCCATTTGGCAGAACGCTCTTGACAATTTCTGAAAGAGAGATAAACTGATGGTGCCTCTTTTGACCTGTCTTCGGATTAGGTTGGGAGAGGCATTTTGGTTTTTCAGAATTATGATAAAATGAAAATGACGTATTTATTAAAATCAATGGTATTAAGTTTTTGGCTATAATGATTAAAAGAAAAAAGGGTTTTGTTTTGGTTTTATTGATTAGCTTGGGAATCTTCTGGTTGCCCGGAAGCCCGGTTCTGGCCGGGAACGATGAGCCTCAACCAGTTTCTTTTTTTGTTGATTCGGTTATGGATAGCAATCGAAAAGGAAATATTCCAGCGGTTTTAATAAATACGTCTCAGCATGCTTATTTTTATGTTGACCAAGAATGGTGGACTCAATTATCTTCAGAAGATCAAGACAAAGATAGTCAATTTTTACAATCTTTGGGAGCAGAATTTGATGACAAAATTTATCCAGGGCTTACTTCAGTTTATGGCACGGAATGGAAGCCGGGGATTGATAATGATTTACATGCCACGATTCTTTTCCATCCTTTACAAAATGGTGCCGCTGGTTATTTCCGGCCGGTTGATGAGCACGAACTTCTCCAAAGCCCTAATTCCAATGAGCGGGAAATGGTTTATCTCAATGCTGACTATATTCCCAGTAATTATGTAAAGAGTTTACTAGCTCATGAATTTACCCATCTCATTACTTATAATCAAAAAGATAGAAGGGCGGGGGTGACTGAAGAGACTTGGCTGAATGAGGCGCGGGCCGAATATTCTCCAACTCTTTTGGGCTATGATCAAATTTACCAGGGCAGTAATCTCCAAAGAAGAGCGAGAATTTTCCTTGAACATCCGGCTGACTCCTTGGTAGAATGGGGGGAGAAAAGCGCTGATTACGGAGCTTTAAATCTTTTTACTCAATACCTGGTAGAACATTATGGGATTTCTGTCTTAGTAGATTCTTTGCATTCTTCAAAAACAGGCATTGCTTCATTAAATGAAGCTTTGGAAAACAACAAATTTCAAGAAAAATTCTCTGATGTTTTTACTAATTGGACCATTGCTTCTTATGTCAATGATTGTTCGGTTGGTTCTCAATACTGTTATTTAGATTTAGCTTTAGAGGATTTACAGGTTACGCCCAAAACTTATTTTCTGCCTCTTTCGGGGGACAGTAGTCTTTCTTCGACTGATCAGACCCAAAATTGGGCTGGAAAATGGATCCGTTTTATTGGTGGAGACGGAGATTTGATTTTTCGTTTTATCGGGAACTCGGAAAATCTTTTTCGGGTCCCCTATATCCTCAAATCTGCTGATGGCCAATTACAAATTGGATTTCTTGCCTTAGATGCTTATCAACACGGTGAATTGAAAATTCCTAATTTTAGTTCTGAAGAATTATCTTTGACTATCGTTCCTTCTATTCAAAGTAAAATTTCTGGCTTTGACGGACTGGAAGAATCTTATCCATTTTTCTGGGAAATTAAAGCTGATCCGTCTTTAGCTCACGAAAGAAAAATTCAAGCTCTGCAAAAGACGATTGAGGCATTGCAGAATCAGATCGTTAGTCTGCGTTCTCAATTAACTTGTCTTGTTATTCAAAAATCTGGTTTAACCTGGTATCCATTGAAGCAAGACCTTCTTTTCGGGCTACGGGATAATGATGAAGTGCGGTCTCTGCAGATTTTTCTTAAGGCGCAAGGTGACAATATTTACCCCGAAGGATTAGTAACGGGAAATTTTTTATCATTAACTAAGCAAGCAGTCATTCGTTTTCAGGAGAAATACAAGGAAGATATTCTTCAGCCCTTGGGGCTAACGCAAGGGACTGGTTTTTTTGGCGGGAGGACAAGGGACAAGGTTAATCAATTATTGAATGTATGTTCAAATCATGACTAAAGGTTGGAAGAAAAATGTTTCCTTAAAAAAGTTCACCAGTTTTCAAATTGGAGGAAAGGCTCGTTTCTTTTCTCAAGTTTTCTCCGAAGAAGAATTAAAAGAAGTTGTCGCCGAAGCGAGGGAGAAAAATCTTCCGATATTTATCCTAGGCGGGGGAACAAATATTCTTTTTCCCGATCAAGGATTCCCCGGTCTAGTTATTCAAATGGCCTTGGGAGACGTGCAGTGGCTTTCCAGCAGGGTTGTTGCTGGAGCTGGCGTGCCCTTGCCCTTTTTGGTTGAAGAGGCGAGAAAAAGGGGATTGTCGGGCTTAGAGTGGGGGGCTGGCATTCCAGGTACTTTGGGGGGGGCGGTTCGAGGCAACGCAGGAACCAAGCAAGAATTTTTAAGTCAGCATTTAGAAAAAGTTAAAGCCCTTGATCAAGAGAAATTAATTTTTCGAGAGTATCTTACTCAAGACGGGAAATTTTCTTACCGCCAAAGTATTTTTAAGCAGCTTCCTCAAATGATTATTACTTCAGCTGTTTTGAAATTGGAGCCGGCTAATTTGGAAAAGATTGAAAAAAAGATGACCTTGAATTTTCAAGCTCGGAGAAAACAACCCTTGGATTTTCCTTCAGCGGGAAGCGTTTTTAAAAATCCTTCCTTGGCCCCCGCCGGTCAATTAATCGATCAAACGGGATTAAAAGGAAAAAGGACGGGCAAGGCGCAAGTATCTTTGCGCCATGCTAATTTTATCGTTAATCTCGGTGGAGCCCGAAGCGCTCAAGTCCTGACTTTGATTCACGAAGTGGAGGCCAGCGTCAAAGATAAATTCGGTGTTAGCCTCGAAAGAGAAATTGTGGTGGTCGAGGAAAAAGAAAAAAAGCCTTGA
>CAYTGH010000051.1:0-3097 GCA_964437355.1 uncultured Candidatus Saccharibacteria bacterium
GACAGCCATGGGGATGGGGTGGAGCGATGGGACCGGCTCAATTTATTCCTTCAACCTGGGCCCTCTATCAAGACAAGATTCCGTCGCTTTTAGGTAAAGGTACTTCAGCTAATCCCTGGGCTATTCAAGATTCTTTTTTGGCAGCGGCTTTGTATTTGAAAGATCTTGGCGCCAACGGAACTTATCGGGGAGAACTTAATGCCGCATTGAGTTATTTTGGTTGCCATACGGCCTGGTGCGTGGCTAATTATGGAAAGCCGGTTCTGAATAGAGCCAGCCAATACGAGAAAGACATTGAAACAATTCATCAAGCAGAATGATGATGGATAAAGAAACAATTAAACATATTGCTCAATTGTCTCGTCTTAAACTGGAAGATAAAGATGAGCAAAAACTAGGCAAGGATCTGGTTTCTATTTTGGATTACATTGATCAGCTTAAGAAAGTTGATGTTTCTCAAGTAGAGCTAGGAGAAGAGGCAGAAGCAATGTCTCTTCGGAAAGACGAA
Organism: uncultured Candidatus Saccharibacteria bacterium; assembly: GCA_964437355.1. GTDB lineage: Bacteria > Patescibacteriota > Minisyncoccia > Minisyncoccales > UBA1441 > CAYTGH01. The sequence goes on from CAYTGH010000051.1 coordinate 509, forward strand.
GCTCAACCGCCTTTATCAGAAGCCGACCAGCTTTTGTTTTTAGCGCCATCTCGTCAAGACAGATATATTAAAGTTCAATCGATTTTTAAGCATGAATCTTAATCAATTGACTTTGGAAAAAGCCGCTGAAGGATTAAGGAAAGGGGAATTTAGTTCAGTTGACCTTACTCAGAGCTGTTTAGATAGAATTCAGGAAAAGGAAAAAGATATTTTCTCCTTTTTAAAAGTGACGACCGAACAAGCCCTTGCTCAAGCAAGGAAAGCGGATCAATCTTTTGCCAAAGGCAAAGAAGAGTCCCGATTAGCCGGAATTCCTCTCGCGCTTAAAGATAATATTTTGCTAAAAGATGTTTTCTGTACGGCCGGTTCTCGAATTTTAGAAAACTATACAGCTCCTTATGACGCTACGGTGGTTAGTCGCTTAAAAGAAAAGAAAGCTGTTTTTTTAGGGAAAACAAATCTCGATGAATTTGCGATGGGGTCTTCGACAGAAAACTCGGCTTTTCAGGTGACTCACAATCCTTATGATTTAGAGAGAGTGCCGGGAGGATCATCAGGGGGATCGGCGGCGGCGGTCAAGAGTGGAGAAGCGATCTATAGTTTAGGCTCCGATACTGGGGGATCTGTGCGACAGCCCGCGGCTTTTTGTGGTTTAGTGGGTCTCAAGCCGACTTATGGATCAGTTTCCCGTTATGGCTTGATTGCTTTTGCTTCTTCTCTAGACCAGATTGGACCATTGACGAAAACTGTTGGCGATAATCGCTTAGTCTTTCAAGCCATAAGCGGCTTGGATTCAAAAGACGCAACAAGCCATCAGCAAGAAAAAACTTCCTCTGTTTTTCCCCTTAAGAAACTGAGAATAGGGATGATTAAAGATGAATTATTGCCAGAAGTTGACCCCTTAATTGTTGAGAGAATTAAGAGAGTGGTTAATGAGTTGGAAAAAGCAGGAGCCAAGATTGAGATTATTGATTTTCCCCATTTACCATATGCTTTGCCCGCTTATTTTATTATTGCTCCAGCGGAAGCCAGTGCTAACTTAGCTCGTTACGACGGCATAAAATATGGGGCTTCTGCTGCCGCTGGCAATCTACAAGAAGTGTATGAATTAACCCGAGGCGAAAAATTTGGGCCGGAAGTGAAAAGAAGAATTATACTGGGAACATTTGTCCTATCGGCTGGTTATGCGGATGCTTATTACAAAAGAGCTTTAAAGGTCAAAAAGCTTATTGCCCGAGATATGGAAAATGCATTTCGAAAGGTTGATGTCATTATTAGTCCGACGACGCCGACTTTGCCTTTTAAGATTGGGGAAAGAACAGAGGATCCGGTTCAAATGTACCTCTCTGACCTGTTAACGACTCCCGCTAACTTAGCCGGTTCGCCTGCTTTGACGGTGCCCGCCGGGGTTATTCGGGGATTACCGGTGGGTTTGCAGATTATGGGCCCCGCTTTTCAAGAAGAGCGGCTTTTTCAAGTGGGCGAAGAAATTGAGAAATTAATTTCGTTTTAACTATGTTTCATTGGTTATCTTTTTTAATATCTCCAGAATTACAGCATAAATTATTAAGTCTGAAAATTTTTATTTTCTTGCTTTCTCTTTTCTTCTTCGTCAGCGCTATTTACATTCTGCGGAAGAGCCATTATTTAAACTATCGGTGGCGCAAAGGAACATGGGTTAAAAATTATCGAGTTTTTAAAGCGGTTCGTCCTAAAAAGAAATCGAAGGAGTGGAATAAAATTGAGCGTCTTGTTAAAAGCACTCTTTTGTCAGAGAAAAAATTAGCGGTGGTTAAGGCCGGTGATCTTTTGGATAAAACTTTGAAAGCAATAGGCTATCCTACTGGAGATTGGTCCGAAAGATTATCTCAGGCGATGGCTGGTCAGAAGTTTGATTTATCCTCAATCATTGATGCTTTTCAGACGAGAGAGAAAATTCTCAAAAATCCAGATTGGGAAATAGTAGCGGGAAAAATGCTGGAAACAGTTGAAGTTCTTCACAAAGCATTGATTCAACTAAATTATTTTTAGTTGACATTGATTCTTTAGTTGTTAGAATAATTTAAAGGATTTAAAAAGCTGGCTTGCCATTTATGATTGCCAGTAGTTTAGGTTTGTTTTCATGAACGCGGGGTGGAGGAGTAGTACCTCGTCAGTCCCATAAGCTGAAGACGCCTGTGCAATTCGGGCCCCCGCAACATATTTAGAAGCCAGTGTAGCTCAATGGTTAGAGCAATTGCATCATAAGCAAGAGGTTGCAGGTTCGACTCCTGCCACTGGTACAAAATCTCAATGGGGACGTAGCTCAATGGTTAGAGCACATGCTTGTCGAGCATGGGGTTGTGGGTTCGACTCCCATCGTCCCCGCTTTACTAAAAAAACGGGAAGACTTCTTGAGTGAAGTCTTTTTGAATTTTTTAAAAGTAGTGATAATCTTGAAAAATATTTTTAGATAAAAAAATTCTGTTTTGTCCACGACAAGACAGATTTTAGGTTTTTATATTATTCTTTGACTATTTTGTGAAAATTAAAATTAAGCTTGACACGACATTATTCTTTGTCATAATATAAGTATTATTGAAGTTGTTC
>CAYTGH010000052.1:0-3053 GCA_964437355.1 uncultured Candidatus Saccharibacteria bacterium
AAGGCTTTCTCAATCTTATCCATATAATATAGTTATAGGCGCTTCAGCAATTCTTTGAGATCAATTCCTCCTTTTTTAACTTTAGTAAAATCTATTACTTCTTCCCAATATTCCTCGTCAATAGGAGAAATTTTAAACAATGGTTTTGACTTTTTAAAAACCACAAAAGAATGCCCTCTTTTAACTTTTTGGGCATATTCTTGCATATTTTCTCTCAGATTTTTAAGATTAATAATATTTTCCATAATCGTAAGTTAAACTTAAACTTATCTTAAGTTTACCTTATTAAAACGCTTGGTCAAGCCCCTGTTGCAAAACAAAACAAAAAACCGCCATCAATGGCGGTTTTACTCTCTCGGTCGCTTGAACTGAGCGGTATCCAGGAATAAAAATATTCTGTGCCCATTAAAATCTCGCCGCAGTTCAATTCAGCGTCCTCAACTAATTTCATTATATCATCTATTTTTGGCTCAACGGCAGATAATTCTTCTCCGTTTTTGAGCCTTGCTTTAACCGTTCTGTCATGCGCTTGCCAAACGGCTTCTACTTCGCAATTATCAATGACTTGTTTTATTGATTCCCATGTTGAAATATTGATGAAAGCTATCCTCTCAAGCCTATTGATGATATTTTCTCTATTAAAATTAAATATTTTCTGATGTATTTCTTCGGGGAATATTCTTCCAATGTCTTCGGCGTAATGCGAACCATCGCCTGGAACTTCATAAGAAAATCTACTTAGATCGTAAAAAGATAACTCATTTGGATAGTCTATTTTGGCTGGACCAGACGAGCCGCTTAATGCTTTCAATTCACTATCTTGGATAACATATTCTCCGCAATATGCCCAAACGTATAAAGGAAATAGTTTATTCTCTGGACTAAGATTTTCAACCGCACAGAAATTATGACTATTATCTCTTATTTTCCAGCTGAAATGTTTCTGGGTTAAAAGATAATTGGTAATGGCTTTTTCAATTTGATCATTGCCAAAATTAGACAATAATTCATTGTTTTTTGAGGGACATTCTGCAAACTTACAATTAGGTCCAGTGCGATTGACATAAGAACCATCAGGACAAAGCTTAGCTTCTTGGGTACAATATACTCGGTTCGACTTATTAACCACTTGCCAAACAAAAAAAGAAATTCCACTAAATAAAACTATAGCGAAGATAATAAATAGAATTTTTTGCTTTTCATATACTTTATTCTAATGAAAAACCGTTTTTTTATAAAGCGGCGGGAAACCAGGACCCCTCCGACTGAACTCCATTCAAGCCTTTCTAGCAAGATACCAAAACTATAAATTGAGAGTCATTATTGCGAAATTCAATACTGCGGCGAAACTGACCCAAAGGATATAGGGTATCAAAAGATAAGCAGCTGGTTTAGAAATTCTATAAAAAGCGTTAATGGTCAACAAAATTGCCATCCAAAGGATAATTATTTCTATAAAAGCGTAAAGCGGAGATTGTAAGGAGAAAAAAAGAAGGGACCAGAAGAGGTTTAATATAAGCTGAATACCAAAAACAAAAACTGCTGGTTTTATCTTTTTATCTTCCCAACCTTTGCTCCACACCAAATAGAGAGAGATGCCCGTTAATAAGAACAAAAACGTCCAAGCAGGAGCAAAAATCCAGTTTGGCGGATTAAAACTCGGTTTTTGAGTTGTAGCATACCAAGTTGAAATTGCGGGCGAAGTAAATAATGCTCCAATAGCTCCTACTCCCTGGCAAATCAAAATAGAAGTTATTAGTTTGAAAATTTTAATTCTCTTGCTCATATATTTATTAAATTATATCAAAAAAACCGCCTTCTGGGCAATCTTTTGTTTGCTTAATTTAAGGTTGAAAGAGCTCTTCGGGAGAAAATTTAACCTGCTTTACTCCGGGAAACTGCTTGGCAGTGGCTTCAATCTGAAACCATAAAATTCCAACTCGGCAAGAACCGCCACTGGTTTTAAAATTCGGGTCATCAAAAATAAGCGTTAAAATTCCGTCTTTTAACGAAGCTTCTTTTAGCGATAACCCTTCCAAAGAATATTCGGTGGTGATGCTTTGAGCTCGCTCAATTTCTGTTAATTCACCTTTCAATAAGAGATTTATCGTATCCTGGATTGGTGTGATAGTAACAGGAATTTCCCGCTCTACCGCCACCAGTCCATTGCGACTGCAAAGAGTATTGCCGTCACTACCTTGATCACGTTTGGAGTTGTAATAATACAATTTTACTATCTTTGTTTTTCCCGTTTCAGACAAAGCATTTTCCAATCTCGTTTTTTCCTCCAAAAGTGTTGCTATCTGATTTCTCATTTCTCCTTTCTGCCAATGAAAATAACCAGCTACTCCAACTACTAAAACGACTATGACGGTAATAATAATTGGATATTTTTTCATATGATGAATTATTTAATTAATTCAATGTGACTTTTATTAATTTTTCTCAACTTCGGGCTAAATTTGGTTATTTTTAGAAATATAAATGTTAAAAATGCAATTATATAATTCTTGCTTTTTGGTTCTTGTTATATACTAATCACTTCTTTTTTCAACTACAATTGTGCAATTGACCACCAACGCCGCAACGGCACCAATCGCCGCCCATACTGGCAAGAGGGCAACGCCAACTACGCCTATGGTAAGGGGGATCTCAATTAAAGTTTTCCCTTCTTCATTCTTAATAATAATCCTTCTGATATTTCCCTCTCTTACTATCTTTTTAATCGTTTTTATAACATCGTCACCAGAAACTTTAAATTCTTCTTTTCTTGTTTTTTCTTCGGTCATATATATTAATATTTAATTTATTTTTTACTAATTTTGATAAATCTTTTTCTTTTTTCCCAAATAACTGAAAATACAGTCAACATTATAAAAATCAACGCGGTGGCAATATAAGCAAGAAAATTTGTTTCTGGCTCTGGGAAAAAGAATAGAACCGCGATCCCAATGAGGATAATCAAGGGGGTTAAATAATCAAATTTCATAATATATAAATAATAGATAATAAGATTTATATTAAGTATACCAAAAAACCGCCACCTTGGCGAT
>CAYTGH010000053.1:0-3035 GCA_964437355.1 uncultured Candidatus Saccharibacteria bacterium
TTTACAAGTAACGAATAGTTACACCGGAGAAATTTTAAAACAGGAAAGGAAATCGGGAAGGCAAAAATGAGTAAAAAGATAATCAAATATAAAGGATTTGAGATTTTGCATAGCCACGTTTTTAATTGGGTTTTCTTTTCAGCGTGGAAGAAAGATAAAAAGGTTTGGAATAAAGAAATAAGAAAAGATAACAGATTTGTTGATTGGGAATATCCTCTGACAAAAGACGAAAAAGAATTTTTAATAAAAGGGGAGTTAATTTAAGGAGGCAATCAGAATGACAAATGTTGAATGGATACGAAAATATGCACCTGGTTATATCGGCGGTAAGGAAATAGCCAAAAAAGCCACTGATAAGGAAGTGAAGGCATTATCGGGATTTTATGACAAAGTAGCCGAACGTTCTAATGCTATCCAGGAATTAGAAAAAATGATAAAAAGAATTAAAAATGTAATTTTGGGGAGGTGAAAAGTAAAATGACTAAAACATATTATTGGCAGGATTTACCGCAGGAAATTAAGGATGATTTCTGGGCGGCGATGAACGGCGACGATGAAAAGAAAGACGATTATATCAACAGGAATAACTCGGCTAAAACTCTGGGCGAATGGGAAAAGGAAGTAGAGGATTATAACAAAGGATAAGACGAAAAGGAAGAAATGAAAATATTAACCAATGCGGAAATTATCACTAAAAGCGAGTGTATCGGGATGGACACGACAAGGTGGTATGGATTGTATTATCGGGAAAATGCCAGGGGCAAGGAAAAGAAATTGATTGCTTATGGCAAAGATTTACCAGATACTTGCATGCGAAATGGTATAAAGAGTTTTTATGATAAAGGAAAAAATGGAGAAAAATGACCTCTGCTAATTTTTTAGGAGAAGAAATGGAAGCACCTACATTAGAAGAATTGGAAGAAGTGGAAATATACAAAAAGGAATTACGAGAAGCATTTGCTGAAGATATGAGAAAGGTAGGGTGGATTTGGAATTTTGAAAAGGGTATATGGGAAAAAATCCTTGCCAAATCTAAAATTGATGTAGTAAAGAGATAAAAAAAGGGGGGGGAAATGAAGATTGTAATAAATGCTTGTTTTGGAGGATTTGGATTAAGTCCAGAAGCGGAAATAAAGTTGCATAAATTGGGTTGCTCTCACACTAAAACTATAACACAAGATACATATTTTAATATCACAAAAGATGAGGGATTAAGAAAAGAACATATTGAATGTTTGAAAATTCCCGTCTTGAAAAATGGAGATTTGATTGTAGATAACCACCGAGAATATAAGGCAAGAACCTGCAAAAACTTGATAAAGGTCGTAAAAGAAATGGGGGAAAAGGCGAATGGTAAGTATTCCAAATTAAAAATTGTTAAAATCCCAGACGGTATTAAGTGGGATATTGACGAATATGATGGTTTTGAAACCATAGAGGAAGAACATAGGAGTTGGGGATAATGAAAAAATGAAAATAGAAAGAATTGTTTTTGGACCGACTGCCGGATTTATGGCACATCTTAAAAAGCAGGGAATTGCTTTCCGGGTAGAATACGATAAACGGTATACGAAACACATTGATAGTATCCGTTTCATTGTTGATACGGAAACTTATAAAGATTATCAGGAACATAAAGGGCTTGTCGGCTTGAGTCAAATGTTCCGGGAAGTGGGAAAGAAAAAATGGCAGGCACAATAAAAAAAGGGGGACAGAAAAATGGACGAGAAAAAAGAAATTTGTTTTGGTATCGGGAAGTATCAGAAGGCGATTTTGGATGTCGTGAAAGGGGAAGATGGTAGCCGTCCGCATTTAGGGGGTATCAAAATTACCAAAGACGGTTATGCTGTGGCAACGGACACAAAAACACTTGTCAAAATACCGCTGAATGATGTAAAGAAGGATGAACTGCCCGTTGACGGTGAGAAAGGCGGAATAAACGCACTTACAGGCGATATTTGGGTATCTGCGAAGGGGTTAAACAAAGCATTAAAACATCTGCCCGGGAACAAAGCCCTGCCAATCCTGAATAACATCTATATTCGAGAGGATAAGGATAAAATCTCCCTGGTTGCCAATGACCTGGAAAATCAAGTTGAGGTCAAGGAGAATAAGAAAATCTGCCAGGAGAATGCGGAGAAATATCCAAAGGTAAAAGAAATGTTGGGATTGCCTGATAATATGAAGTATCAAATAACTATGGGTATTCCTGCGTTAAAAAAACTGGTGGATATTCTGGGTAAGATGATTAATGAACGAGGAAGGGGAATAACTTTATTCTTTGGCGAGAGGGAAAACCCTGTCCATTTTATGTTTTCTGTTGGGGAGGATAATCGGCGAACTGCTATCGGGGCGATAATGCCGATGAGAGATGGCAACACGGAAGCACAAAACATTGAGGAATATCAGTCTGTTAATGGAACGAAGAAGGAAGCGGCTGTAAAATGAAAAGGGCTCGGTAGCGATTACCTATCAAAACCGAGCCACTATGGGATTATTCTTATTTGTGTTAATTTTAGGGTTGCTTTGGATTACACATAACAATGATAGATAAAACGATTAAAGATTGGAAAATTGACGAAGATTTGAAGGGATTGTCTCCGTTGACAATTAAACTTTATGGGGATGTAGTCGGAAAATTCTTTGACCAATGTCCGAAAAATCCGGGAGTGGTAGACCTTCACGATATTAAAAAATACCTCCTCCGATTCAAGGAAACGCCACATATGTTAAACCAGATAATCAAAGGGTTGAAAAAATTCTATCAATTCTTGGTAGAAGAAGGAAAAATTAATGATAATATAATAGAAAAAGTAAAGGAAGTAAAACTTAAAAAAAGCAAATTACCGATAATCTTTTCCAACGAAGAAACCGGGAAAATTATCAATCTTCCGCAATTGACTATTAAAGAAAAATCTATCTTACATTTGCTTGCCGAGACAGGAATGCGAAATGCCGAACTCTGTAATATTCTCACGGAAAATATTGACATTAAAAAGAAAACGATTGTATTGGAAGATACCAAAAACGGGGAA
>CAYTGH010000054.1:0-2936 GCA_964437355.1 uncultured Candidatus Saccharibacteria bacterium
AATTTTAATCGCCTTAGATTTTATTCCCATCACCCTTAAAAATCTTGGTTTGTTTTTTCCAGTTTATTTATTCACTAACCTTAACCGCTGTCCCGTAGGCGAGCATTTCCGAAGCTCCCGCCATAACCATTGAAGTTGTAAATCTAACATCAATAATAGCATCCGCTTTTAATTCCAAAGCTTCGTTAACCATTCTATTATACGCTTCATCTCTGGCATCCTTGGTCATTTCGGTATAAGTTTTCACTTCTCCGCCAACCATGCTTTTGAATCCGGCTCCAATATCTCGGCCAAGATTCCTGGCTCTGACGGTGCTCCCCTTAACAACTCCGAGAATTTGAATAATTTTCTTCCCCGGAATTTCATCTCCGGTGGTAATAATTATATCTGACATTTTATTTTTATTTACTTTTTAATTTTCGCGACTTTTAATTTTTTCAATGTTATCTTCTTTTTTATTAAAGAAAATAAAAATCCCAATAATAAAAAGAGGGATTCCGTAAACCGATATCCAGAAACCCTTAAAAACACTAAATATGATTAAAAACAAACCCAAAAGAGTGGCTACAATTCCTGTTATGATTCTACTGATCGTATTCATAATCATATTATAACAGAAAATCCCTAAGCCTCATATGCTAAGAAATTATTTTAAAAAAGTACATCAAGAAATTCTAAATTTTCATTGATGAGATTTAGATTGTAATTGATTAATTGTTAACAATGCTTTTCCTGAACGACAATACACCGTTTTTAAGAATTGCCAGAAGTATTTTTAGCTAATAACGTAATGCTTGATAATATTCAGTGGATATTTTACTCCATTAATATAATCCTTGATCATTTCTATCATACATGGATCTCTGAGCGAGTCACTATTCATTTTCTCTATTTCCTCAAACTTAAACCATTTCATTGCAGAAACATCGTCTAGTAATTTTTCTTCGTCTTTGTCTAGTAATTTGCCGATAAAAGTTAAGTCAATTATGTGTGGTATAATTTGAAACTTATTTTCTAGGGTCTTATTGACTATTGAATATATTCCTAAAAGATAAGTAGGTTCAAAATCATACCTGGTCTCTTCTTTGACCTCTCTCTTAACTCCTTCTATGGGATTCTCCCCATGCTCTAATCTTCCTCCCGGTATATTCCACAATCCCTCCGCGATTTTTTTTGTTTCCTTCACCAAAATGAATTCACCATCTTTCTCAAGAATAGCAGATACAGTTATAAAGGGTTGATGCTTAATCCATTGCATATTTTTACCTTAAATTAAAAATTTATAGCGAGAAAAGACTTTTAAAAATTTATTGTTCACTATTTTTAAAAGGAATAAAGTAATACCTTTATTATATCTGTCATTATATAAAAATCTAGATTATGTGAAAATCTTGAGTGAGAAACATAGGATTTAATAAAAAAAGGGCTCCCCGAAAATATGGAGCCCCATTACAAAATTATCCGTTCTTCCAAGACACCGTTCCCGGTATGTTTGGAAAGATTTTGACACTTATATAGCGATTGGGATAAAGCTCTTGGAGCTGACTCCCAATTCTTTCCGCTAAGCGGAAGCGAGAATCTAGAGAACAAGTATCGGGGATAAATAACACCCAAATAAAGATGTTACCGTAGAAATCCCCGCTCCACGTATCGATAAACCATACAGGGGTAAAACTCCCGATTCCAGTATCCCGATTTTCTGAGCCATCTCCGGAACGAGCAATGGCGTGCCTAACCAACTCATGGTCTCCAAGCTCGCCTCCACGAACTATCGCAAGGCTTGATTGCGGATTTGCATTCTGAGACATTGTCTACCTCCTTTCTGCTAATAGCAGAAATCTGATTAGCCTACGACAGAGAATTCGTCCAAGAATGTTTCCTGAGCCAATTATCCTGCCTTTGCTGGTGTCGGCGGGGAAGAATTACATCCTGTACTTGAGAAGCACAGATCTCCGAACTACAGACAGGAACACCGTCCTGGCCTTTAATAAACATCCGAACTGCTTTCTCTCCACAGACAGCACATTGAAAAGTACCCACACCATCCGGTGGGATACCCTCCACGCGGAATCTACTATTGTACATGGTGTCACCTCCTTGTTTAAATATTTTACCTCTATATAAAAGAAAGTCAATCAAAAAATATCTTTTCTAAAAAATCTTATCAAATATTCCGGTAATACAATTTAAACTATTTACTAGGTACTCTAGAAGAAATACGGGTTCCATCCTTTTATTCAAGACTTAAGGAGTCTTTCTAATCTTCAATATCCTACTCTGGGCTTATCTCCACAAAAAGTACCATGACAGAATTGCGATTGCTATTGCTAGAATATAACCCACGGGAATAATTTTCTGGCCTTTAATCCTCAGCCAGGGATAATAATCAGAAAAACTAGTCCAAAATTCTTTAAGCTCTACAACCGGATTAACCACATACCATCCAAAATCTTCGATAATCGTTCCAAGAAAATACGCACTAACAATGACGCCGAATAATCTCGTGTCCCAGCCATAAATAACAAAAGGAAGTGTTAAAAGTAACGGCAGCATCACTCCAAAAAGATAGAAGTGATATGCCGATAAAACAAAATTCCCTCTCAGTTTAATTTTCCAGCCAAGTTTGTTTTTATTCCAGCTATGACGTCCTTCAGCGTAAGCCTCCCAAAATGACATAGCAACCATCGCTAGAGCAATCCATACAAAAATAAGAAATATATTCATACTCAAAAAATCAATTCCATTAATATATAACGTTTATACTAGTTTAAAACTTTCATTAAAAGATTTAAAAATTTATCTACACAACCAGGGAAACGTTATTTATTCTCAATCCCCAATAAAGATGACTGTTCTCGCAGAAGCTTACGCCTGTTATCCCCGATAAAAGCAGCGGCAAACAAAGGAATTTCACCGCCCGAAGAATCATGGTCGCC
>CAYTGH010000055.1:0-270 GCA_964437355.1 uncultured Candidatus Saccharibacteria bacterium
TTCTGGATTCAGTAAACATGCCTATGCTTGCTGGATATTGAATTTTTTTATTTTAGGCAATAATGATCTTTTCTGGTTGTAATTTACATTGCGTTTATTGTCAAAATTATCAAATTTCTCAAGAGGGGATGGGCAAGAATTATAGCCTAGAGGATTTAGTGAAGATAATGCTGGAGTTGCAAAAACAAGGAGCGCCAAATATTGATTTAGTCACTCCTACTATCTGGGCGGAATCAATAAGAACGGCTATCGTTGAAGCTAAAAAGAAAG
>CAYTGH010000055.1:280-2924 GCA_964437355.1 uncultured Candidatus Saccharibacteria bacterium
GACATTCCTATTGTTTGGAACACCAACGCTTACGAGGATGTTGACCTGCTTCAAAAACTTCAAGGATTGATTGATGTTTACCTGCCCGATTTTAAATACGGTAATGACGAATTAGGTTTTAAATACTCTGGCGTAAAAAACTATACAGAAAAAGCCACTGCGGCTATCCAAGAAATGTTAAAGCAAGTTGGCCATCTGCAATTATCTTCAAAAAATATAGCTCAAAAGGGGGTTATCGTCAGACATTTAATCCTGCCTAATAATATAGAAAACAGCCTTCGGGTATTAGATTACCTGAAAGAGATCGATAAGAATCTCTGGATAAGCCTTATGGCTCAATATGAGCCGCTTTATAAAGCTAAAGACTTTCCCGAAATCAATAGAAATATAACCCAAGAAGAATTCGAAGCTGTCTTGCATCGTTGGCAAGAACTAGGATTTCATCATGGTTGGACTCAAGAAATAGGAAGCAATCTTTCTTTGCTTCCTGACTTCACCCGAGAGAATCCTTTTGCAAGAATTAACGATTAGAACCATCTCGTTGCCTGAGATAGTTTTATATAATCATGATAGGGTATATGCATAAACTTGTCAAAAATATTAACATCTTAGGTTTGACTTTTTAACATAGTACGCTATCATGGAAACACATAACATATACAAAAACCATGACTAATCAATATTTTAAGTTAATAAAAGATTTAAGAATAAAAAAAGGATTAAGCCAAGCAAATCTTGCAAAAAAATTGGGGATTTCGCGCCCTTCATATATTGCTTTCGAACACGGGAAAATTGAACTTAATTTCTCCCAAACAATAAAAATATCTGATATCTTAGGAGTTTCTTTAGAAGAAATTAAAAGTGGACTAGAGCCGAATTATGAAAAATACAAAGAAATGATTTTGGCATATATACGAAAAGGATCCGCAAAGGATGGCCAAATTTTAAAAACAAAACTGGCCAAAATGCTATATTTAGCTGACTTTGCTTGGTTCTACAACTGCTTAAAAAGCATGAGTGGCATGCAGTATCGTCGAATGGAATACGGACCCGTACCCGATACGTATTTTAGAGCAATAGATGAGTTAGAAGAAGCAGGAAAGATAACCGTCAATCATAAACATGATATGTTTTTAATCTCAGAGAATAGAGGTTCGAAAAATCAATCATTGAGCAGATTATCAAAAGAAGAAATGAAGTTAATTGAAAAAATTGCAGAAAAATGGAGAAAAAATAAAACTAGCGAGATTGTCGATTTTACTCATAACCAATTACCCTATAAAATTTGTTCTCCGGATGAAGTTATTCCTTATGAATTAATAACTCAGGAAGATCCAAGAAATGTCTATTAAGTATTCAGTGGAGGTTGAACATTTTGCTGAACGTCATTTTATAAAAAGGTTTCAAAAAAAATATAAAAAGACTTGGGATATAACATGGCAAGCAGTAATTGACGAATTTCAGCGTATAGACCCTTTATTAGAAACATCCATTGCTAAAATCATAGTTGCCTCTGAAGACATTAAAATAATTAAAACTCAATTTCGTGTTGCGGGGACAAAACAGTCAAGAAACGCTTCGGGTAATAGATGCATTATTGCGGTCCACGAAAATATAAACACGGTTTATGTACTTTTGGTTTTTCATAAAAATGACTTGGGTGAGAGAAACGAAACAGCAAAATGGAAGCAAATGATTAAAGAAAATTATAAACAATATAAAGACCTGTTGTAAAAATTAAGATTTTTTACTTATCATAGATAAACACTAGAAAGCATAATTATATTTAACATTACTAGTGTAAAATATTACACTAAATGATGTAAGAATTTACACTAATATTGAAATTATGATATTTAACTTCCGTTCAAAAATCACTCAAAAAATATTTTAATACCTTAGTGTAAATCAATTGAGGGAATTTGAAAATTTTCAAACTTTAATCAACGATTCTCCAGTCAATTTTCGATTCATCACCTACGAATTCTAACCAATCACCGCTATCATTAACCAGATACCATTTTTTCTTAGTTTTGCTCCAAACTAGAAGTTGATTGCGGTAAAAAGGCTTTTTCACAACTTCTTTTGGCTTGAGGCGATCCAATTCAAGCCATTTTTTAAAAACGGTCTCAATCGCATAATCTAATTTCCGGGAATTAGCCCAATCAGCAACAATCGTAATGGCTTGCTGGGCTTTTTTAACAGAACCGGCCAGAGCCAGAAGCTGTTTTGCCGGTCGCGTATAACGAGAATAAATAATTTTTCTTTTTTTAGAATCCTTTTTAATCTCGTCCAGGCTTAAGCCTTTAGACATAAAAAAATGATTCACGATCTGTTGAATTTCTGTTTCCTCTTGTTCCTTAGTCTTTTTTATTTTCTTTGGTTTGGGTTGAATTTTCTTTTTCTTGATCATCTTCTTCTGAATATTTCCGAACCTTAAATTTAGAAAGAGAAATATCTTGGGTTAAGGAATCAATACCTGCCTTTTGACAGGCAATAGCAATTTGCTGGAGAGCGGTATCCACTTCTTCTAAGTCGGGTAAAAGCAGGCCTGTTCTTCCTGAAGCATCCTGGACTATTATACCATACTCCTTAGGATTCAGTTTTTTGATATCTTTCACGGGCTGAGGAGGATTTAATAAAG
>CAYTGH010000056.1:0-2842 GCA_964437355.1 uncultured Candidatus Saccharibacteria bacterium
GCCGATTGATTCTTAAACGAAGAAAGAAAAAGAAACGAAAATAATAATTGAAAACCATGTCAAGAAGTCTTAAAAAAGGTCCATATATTGACGAAAAGCTGATGAAGAAACTTAAGAAAGTTCAGAATATTGAAAAAGATGTTATTCGAACTTGGTCTCGAGCTTGCACGATTACTCCGGAAATGATCGGTTATACTTTTGGTATTCACAATGGCAAAGAGTTTATCCCGGTGAAGATGAGAGAAGACATGGTCGGCCACAAATTAGGGGAATTTTCTCCAACCACTAACTTTGTAAGGCACGGGGGCAAAATACAAAGAGGATTAGAACAAAAAAGCGAAAAGTAAATTAGGAGTCTTAGTAAATCCTCTTAACATTAGTTATGAAAAAACAAGCAACCGCACAATTAAATAAATTAAGAATTTCTCCCCGCAAAGTGAGAATGGTTGCTGATGTCATTCGGGGGAAGAATGTTGAAGAAGCAAGAAATATTCTCCGGTTTACTATTAAAAGAGCGGTGGTTCCCATGCGCAAGCTTCTGGATTCAGCGGTGGCTAACGCCAAGCATAATCTAAAAATGGAAGAGGATAAATTATTTATTCAAGAAATTCGAGTTGACGAGGGAAGAACTTTGAAAAGATTTCGACCGGTGGCTCGGGGAAGAACTAACCCTATTGCCAAAAGGACTTCTCGCATAACTATTATTTTACAAGAATATGGCTCATAGCGTCCACCCAAAAGCTTTTAGACTGCAATTGACGAAAGACTGGGAAAGCCAGGGGTTTTATGGCAAGAAATACCCTCAATATTTACAAGAAGACGAGGAAATTAGAAAAATGCTAGAGAAAGAATTAAAACAAGCTGCTTTGGAAAGCGTTAAAATTGAAAGAGCGGGAGACCAAGTTAAGGTGACGTTAAGAACGGCTCGCCCCGGTCTTGTTATTGGACGAGGGGGCAAGAGGGTTGAAGAGTTAAAGAAGAAAATCGAGCAAAAAATTCACGAGCAAAGCAAAGTTTACCTGCAGATTCAAGAGATTAAAGATATTTGGGCGTCGGCTAGCTTAACCGGTCAGTGGATTGCTCAGCAATTAGAGAAGAGATTTCCTTATCGCCGAGCTATGTCTCAAGCAATCGAGAAAGCCTCTGCCACTCGAGGAGTGGAAGGCATCAGGGTTCAGCTGGCTGGTCGGTTGAACGGTCAAGAGATTGCCCGGCGAGAAAAACTTCAGCAAGGCAGAATGCCTCGGCAGACTCTAAGAGCAAAGATAGACTATGCTCAAGAAGAAGCTTTTTGCACATTCGGAGTGATTGGCATTAAGGTTTGGATTTATAAAGGGGAAGAATTTGATTAACCATGTTATTACAACCGCGTAAAGTTAAGCATCGCAAATGGAGCAAAGGGCGATCAAAAGGGGTAGAACACCGAGTGACCCAGCTAGCCTTTGGCAGTTATGGACTAAAATCCATGGGAACAAAATGGATTACTTCCCGGCAGATTGAAGCGGCCCGAAGAGCTATTATCCGTTATCTAAAGAAAGGAGGGAAACTTTGGATCAGAATTTTTCCCGATAAGCCGGTGACTTTTAAGGGGATAGAAGTAGCGATGGGAGGAGGCAAGGGAGCGGTTGATCATTATGTTTATCCTATTAAACCCGGAAGAATTATTTTTGAATTAGACGGTATTGACGAAAAGACAGCCCGTGAAGCTTTTAGAAAAGCAACTCACAAACTTCCTATTCCGACTAAGTTTATGAAAAGAGATTTATGAAAATCTCCTTAAGGAGATTTACGAAAATCAAATAGATTTATGAAAATTATGAAAATCAAGGAGATTTACGAAAATCAAATAGATTTATGAAAATCTCCTCAAGAAGATTTACTAAAATCAAATAGATTTATGAAAATTAAGAAAATTTACGAAAATCAAGGAGATTTATGAAAATTAAAGATTTAAAGGGAAAAACACCCAAAGAACTGCAGATTGTACTGGCCCAAGAAAGAGAGAATTTACGGAGATTGCGCTTTGAAATTGTCGCTGGTCAGCTAAAGGATGTTAGTCAGACGGCTAAAAGCAAAAAGATCATTGCTTATATTCTAACTATTTTAAAAGAAAAACATGCCTAAACATAAATTAACGGGGACAATTATTTCTCATAAAATGGAGAAAACAGCGGCGGTTTTAGTGGAAAGAGTGATCTCTCATCCTCGCTATAAAAAGAAGATGAGAATAGCTAAGAAATATCAAGCTCATGATCCAGCCGATAAGTATCAGGTCGGAGATAAGGTAGTGATTGAAGAATGCCGTCCCTTAAGCAAGAATAAAAAATGGAGGATAATTCAAAAAGTTTGTAATCCTGTTTACAGGAATTAAAGAATCTACGGATTATTATGATTCAAGCACAAACCAAGTTAAAAGTAGCTGATAATTCAGGAGCCAAGATTGTCCAGTGTATTAAGGTTTTGGGCGGAAGCCGAAGGCGTTATGCTCGTTTGGGTGATATTATTGTTGTGGTGGTCAAAGAAGCCGAACCTCGCAAAGCGGTGAAGAAACATGAAATAGTAAAAGCGGTTGTTGTCCGTCAGGTAAAATCTTATCGCCGTCAGGATGGCTCTTATATTGCTTTTGACGAAAATGCCGTTGTGATTTTAGAGAAAGGGAAACAGCCCAAAGGCAGTCGGATTCTAGGGCCTGTCCCCCGGGAATTGAAAGAGAAAGGTTATAAGCAAATTGCGGCTTTGGCGCAAGAGGTGATTTAACGAATACATTACGAAAATCTCCTCAAGGATATTTACTAAAATCAAATAGATTTATGAAAATCAAAGATTTACGAAAATCAAATAG
>CAYTGH010000057.1:0-2812 GCA_964437355.1 uncultured Candidatus Saccharibacteria bacterium
TGACAGGGCTATCACCTTCTTTGGCTCCTCTTTCCAGAGGATTTAACAAATAATTCTTGTATCTCCTAAATGATATTTTCTTACAACCCCTTAAACTGGAAAAAATCCTAGCTTAAAGTTTGAGCTGTTCCCTCTTCGCTCGCCGCTACTAAGGGAATACAATTTTGTCTCTTTTCCTCCGCTTACTGAGATGTTTCACTTCAGCGGGTTCGCTGTCCTTAAAAAGGACTGCTCTGGTATTACCCAAAGCGGGTTACCCCATTCGGAAATCTCCGGATCAAAGGTTGCTACGCACCTCCCCGAAGCTTATCGCAGCTAAGCTACGTCCTTCATCGCCTCGATATCCCAAGGCATCCACCATTCGCCTTAAATAAATTTCTGACATTACTATCGGCTAATAATTAACAATTATCTATTCAATTGTAAAGAGCCCTGGTAATCAAAAAGCCGCTTTGTCAAGCGACTTATCAGAAAAAGACTTTTAATCTGATAGAGTCACTTTTTAATCATAGCTAACAACAGCCTTTGATACTTTCATACATTGATAATCTTAACAAAAGAAAACTTGTTGTCAAGTTTTCTAAACTAAAGAAGCAGCTGCTTCCAGCTGCTTCGATAAACTATTGATTGAATTATCTTTTTACTCTTGTGGATTGTTAGAATTTTCTTCTTTACTCTGATAGTTCTCGGGCTTTTCCGAGGGCATGGAAGCTGATTGAGAAGAACCCTTTCCTTCCTTTTTCTTAGAGGCAACGTACCACAGTAAAATAGCGACGATGATGACGATAGCGATAATCCAAATAATAAGCGTGCTCATAAAATTTGAAATTATTTTAATTAATTTTAATATATTAATTTTAATATATTAATTTAGTTAAGTATAGAAGATGTTTATTTTTTTTCAAGGGTACTTTTCCCCCACTCATAAATATTGCCGGCTCCGATGACCGCGACGATTTCTCCTCCTTGTAATTCTTGCTTTAAATATTGGGATAAATTTGCCAGAGGCTGGAAAACAATAAATGTTGATTGCGTTTTTTTAGCAAGAAGTTGAGCGTTAATTTTTTGCTTGGCTTCTTTCTCCCGACCGGCTACTTCATAAATATCGGTCAGAATTAATTGGTCAACCCAGGCGTTAGATTTTTTCAGCACATCAATAAACTTTATTAGAAGCTTCCAAGTGCGTTCGTATTGATGAGGCTGGAAAATAGCGATAATTTTCTTTTGAGGGAATTTTTCCCTTAAAGCTTGTAAAAAAGCGGCTAAAGCTGTTGGGTGATGGGCGTAATCATAAACCAAGGTAAACTGCCTGCCGGCTAAAATTCCAGAACGCTGGTCAAATCTTCGCCAGCATCCCTGATATTTTTCCAGGCCTTGAAAAATTATTTGATCACTAAGATTTAAAGACCGGCCGATATAAAAACTAGCCAAGGCGTTACGAAGATTATAATCTCCTGGCACTTTAAGAATTTTTTGCAGTTTTGCGACCAAGGGGTCTTGGTGGGAATATTTCAACACCTGGATGTCTGGTCGAATTTTTAACCGACGGATAGAAGGGCTATCGTTATTGATAATTAAAATTCCGCGTTGAGGCAAACGATCAATTGCTTTTTGATAAGTTTGAAGAATATCTTCTATGTCTTTGTAAAAATCTAGATGCTCTTCTTCAATATTAGTGATGACTAATATTTGAGGATAATAATTTAAGAAAGAAGCTTGCCATTCGTCGGCTTCTAAGACGAGATAGCGGCTCTTCCCTTTCCTGAAATTTCCTTCCGGAAATTCTTTTAGTTTTGTGCCGATGAAAATCGTAGGATCCAGTCCGGCTTCCATAAGTATAAGGCTAGTCATCGCCACGGTGGTGCTTTTACCATGTGTTCCGCTAACCGCAATTGTAAAATATTGCTGGCTGATTTTCCCTAGGGCTTGCGGATAACTTAAAATCTCTAGCTGATTATTTTGGGTTTGTAATTGTAAGGCTTTTTGTCTTTCTGGATTGTTTTCAGAAACAGCGACGCTGTAGACAACCAAGTTAATATCATCGGGCAGGTGTTTTGATTGATGAGGCCCAATAAAGATTTGAGCTCCTTCTTTAATAAGTTTTTCTGTGGTCTCATTCGATGACAAATCAGAACCAATAATCTTAGCTCCTTCGCTTAAATAATATCGAGCCAGGGCTGAGATACCAATTCCGCCAATACCAATAAGATAAATCTTTTTCATCTGGAATTAAGCTTAGCCGTTTCTAAAATAAAATGCTCAGGCCCCTGTCGGTGAAGCTTGCTTTCGAATAGAGCAATCTCGTTGACGGGAATTTTTAAGGAAAAAGATTGATCAATTTCTGGTCTTTCTTCAATTTCTATTTGCTTCCATTGCCATTTCTGGATTCGCCCTAAGGTAATATGGGGAATTTGTTTTCTAGGAGAAGCAGTGTTGGGGAAATATAATTTTTCTTCTCTTAAAGTATGTTCGAGGTCTTTGTAAAGATTGGAAAAAGCAGAGTTGTCTTCTGCTCTCGCCCAGAGTAGATTTGGCTGAGATGCATTGGGCTGAAGTTGAATTTTATTTAACTCTAGGGAGAAGGGCTTATGATGCCGAGCAATTTCATGAATTACTTCACTCATTTTTCCTATTTCTTCGTCGCTGGCCTGACCAATAAAAAGTAAAGTAATGTGTAGATTTTTTTGCTTGACCCAGCGAATGGGTGCTTTTAACCATTGATATTGAAAAGACACTAACTCCTTTTGAAGAGATGTTTTTAGGGGAATAGCAAAAAATATTCTTTTCTTCATCAAAATTATTTTATCATAGA
>CAYTGH010000058.1:0-2766 GCA_964437355.1 uncultured Candidatus Saccharibacteria bacterium
GTAATTTTGTAATTTTGTAATTTTGTAATTTTGTAATTTTGTAATTTTGTAATTTAAATTCTTAAATGCCTTGGAAATAATGAGCTTCGAAACTCAAAGCATACTGCGGGCCGGTTATCGTTGTCGCTTGCTCACCCTTACTTTCACGCGCTTGAAGACTTACCACTTTAACATTAATCAATCGAGAAGACCATTCCACCGCCTTTAAAAAATTCGTTAAGCTTTCATAACTGCCTTCGGCTGTTCCTCCAAAATCTATCGTCCCCATATTACTTTCCGCGCTTTTACCAAACGAAAGCCCCCCTAGACTGCGCACTATTAACCCGTTCTCACTAGCCTTCGCTTGAATAAATTGATAAATATCAGGAGCATCGGGACCAATCGGCAAGGCGGAACTTATTTTAGCCACCGAAGTTTGATAACTGTCTAACTTCTGTTCTAGAGTAAATAACTGAGAATAATATTGCTGCTTATCTTGCAGAGTCTGCTGATTGATTTTCCACTGAGAATGCAGACGCTTATACTGGCTATAATTTGGCAGAACGCCAACCTGAAGAAATATAAGGCTAATAATGATGATGATAAAACTGGCAATAATGTTTTTCTTCATTTTAAAAAATTTACTTAAAGAGCTGAGGAGTTAATTCTAGATCCAAGAGAAAATTAACCTGATTGTCTTCATTTAAGGAAAGATCAGTCAATGTCACTAATTTTATCTCTGCTCCCTTGCGCAAAGCTAAAATTTGTTCTCCCATAGCCTGAAAACTGCTGGCTCGACCCTTTAAATGAGCTTGGGCTTGATCCGCGTTAAGCGTAAATTCATCCAAGACAATGCCGGGATGAATAACCTTCTTCATTAAATCTAAGAAAGCCGAACTATGTTGATGGGATTGCAACAGATCAGAAAAACTGCTAGTTTGTTGCTGAGCAATTTTCGCTTCTTTCTCTAAATTCTCATTCTGAGGAGTAGCTAAATCATTAATATCTTGCTGAATAAAAGCGATGTTTTCACGCGCTGACTTTTCGGCCCAGTTTATGGCAAAAAAGCCAAGAAGGCTCACCCCCAGGATTATTAAAGAAAGAATCAAAGAAATCCTAGTCCAGGAAGGAGCTTTAGATCGAGGTCGAGGTATAATGCCTGGCATAATACAATTAGTTATGTTTAATTAAAGAATAGCACAAATAGAAATTTATTGTAGGTCTCGTAAAGAAGCCCCAATGGCTACGCTTAAAAGAGGCCCTATTTCTTTCAATTTCGGCTGGAGAAGACGAGGATAACGGATATCAGCAAACGGGTCTCCTTCCACCACCGGTAATTGAAGATGTTTTTTAAGATAATCAATTAAACCCGGGGTTTTGGATCCGCCTCCGGTTAAAACAACTCTTGCAATCTTTAAGCCGGATTCCGAAGACTGGATAGTGTCTTGAATTCCCTTAACTAGATTCTGCATAAGAGGCTCCAGGGCAGAATATATTTCTGACGAGCCGATTAATCCTTGCGACTCTTTAATTTTTTCCGCTTTTTGTTTGTCAACTTTTAGGTAGTCTTCCAAAACCTGGGTCATCTGCTGACCGGAGACATCTAAACTATGGCTGGCGGATACCACTTTTGACCAACCAATAGTAATAGCGGTGCTCTGGGCTCCGATATCAACCAGGCAAATTATCTCATGGTTTTGAGTAAAGAGCCGATGCAAAGAAAAAGTCTCTGGCTCTAAAAGAAAATCAGCCATCCCTAGTTTTTGGGCTACCTGCTGATACTGCGCCACGACTTTATGCGGAATGCTAACAACTAAAATCTTTTTCGGGCTATTTTGTTTTCCTCCACCCTTGATAATTTCCCAGTCCAAATTCACTTTACTTAAAGGCAGAGGAATGTGTTTTTCGGCCTCAAACTGAACCGCTGCATTCAATTCTTCTTTCTTCATTGGGGGGAGGTCAAGAGTTGTAAAAAAAGTCAGAAAATCAGCTACCGCAAAAACAATTTTTTTAGGATGAACATCTGACTGTTTAAACGTTTCTTTTAGAGCTTCAACGATTTTATCCACCGAGAGGAACAAAGATTGTTCTTGGAAAACCCGAAAAGGTTTATGATAAGGATCGACTGATTCCAGTCGAGCATAGTTTTTTAAGCGGATTTTTCGCGTAAAACGTGCTAATTCAACGACTTTAATAGAAGAAGCACCAATATCAATACCGACGGATTTAGAAAACCAATGATTAAAAAGTCCCATAATTTGACAGTTTAAAAATGAAAGAATTATTAAAGAAAGTCCTGGAAAATCTTTTAGATATCCTCTTCCCGAAATTTTGTTGCTTTAATTATAGCGCATCTTCAATTATCTAGCTACCCTTTTAACCCTTCTTGTTTAACTAGTGGCGAGGTTTGACCTCCCCACTTCTTTTTTTTAAAGACGCCTTACTGGTTTTTGAAAATTTTTGGGCCATATTAGTAATTTGAATTTACCTTTTTCTTTTTCTGTCTCTAATATATCTCTCAACCGCTTCTCTGGTAGTCAACCAAATCCTTCCTTCTTTATGGGCTTCTAATTTACCTTGTCTAACTAATAAATTAAGATATTTCGGACTATAAGGAGTCTGTTTGCTTGCTTCCAATAAAGATATGTATTTTTCTCGTTTTTTAGAAATCGGCGTAAGAATTTTTAAATAAATATCCAAAGAACGACTTACGGCCTGGGCAATGAAACGAACAAAAGGAATTAAATCTCCTTTATCTGCCTTGCTTAAGACATTATAATACTTTTT
>CAYTGH010000059.1:0-2720 GCA_964437355.1 uncultured Candidatus Saccharibacteria bacterium
CGGCATTGAGTTTAAAGAAGCTTTGAAGGTTTTGGCCCAGAAGGCGGGAGTAAAATTAAAGCACTATGATTCAGCCCTTAATACGGCTCGGGAAAGATTATCACAGCTTTGTGAAGACGCGACTCGTTTTTTTGAGAAACAATTACAGGGAAGTAAGGCAGGGAAAGAAGTTCAAGATTATTTATTGGATCGGAAAATCAATAAAGAATCAATAAAAAAATGGAGACTGGGTTATGCTCCAGAAAAATGGAGAACATTGACAACTTTTTTATTGAAATTAGGATTTTCTGAAGAAGAAATAATTAAAGCGGGATTGGCTATCCGGAACGAAGAAAAGCATTCTGTCTATGATCGCTTCCGAGGAAGAATTATCTTCCCTATTGGCAATCTTTCTGGTCAAGTCATTGGTTTTGGCGGGAGAATTAGGCCAGGCAAGGAAGAAAGTCAGGGAGCGAAATATATTAATACGCCGACGACTATTCTTTATGATAAAAGCCGTGTTCTTTATGGTCTAGACAAAGCCAAGACTAAGATTCGGGAATTAGATAGAACAATTTTAGTCGAAGGTTATACCGATGTTGTCATGAGCCATCAGGCTGGTTTTGCTAATACGGTGTCTGTCAGCGGGACCGCTTTGACTTCTTCTCAATTAGATATTCTCAAACGTTATTCCGATAAGGTCATAGTCGCTTTTGACATGGATGAAGCCGGACGGTTAGCAACGCAGAGAAGTATCAGTTTATTACAAGAGAAGGGATTTTTAATTCGGATTATTACTGCTGATCAAAATCTGGATCCGGCGGATATTATTAAAAAATCTCCAAAAGATTGGGAGAAAGCCATTAAAGAGTCCCAGGTTATTTTTGATTTCTATTTTCAAAGAGCTTTTACCCAGCATGCCAAAGAGACGCCCGAGGGAAGAAGAGAAATAGAGAGAATATTGTTGCCGTTATTATCTAAAATTCCTAACAAGATTGAACAGGCTCACTGGGTCCAGAAGTTAGCGCAAGACCTGAATGTTGACGAGGTCAGTATTATGAACGAAATGTCTAAAGTCGATGAATCAGATGATAGAAAGAAAGAGACAACCGCTGGTCTGGCGGAAGAAGTTAATCGCTCCCCGGATCAACTTTCTCGAATGAAGAAATTAGAGAAGAGAATCCTTGCTTTGATTGCGGCCAAAAAATTGCCCACAACTTCTATAACCGCTGAACAAATTGCTCTTTTTTCCCCTTTGCCCAAGAAGATTATTCAGCAGTGGAAGAAAAATAAACTTCAGAAAACGAGAGAGAAATCTAGAGAGTTGGATAATTTCCTAGGGGCTTTGGCTTTAGAGATAGACAAAGAGGGGACGGACGTTGAAGAAGAACTGACAATATGTTTAGTGGAAGTAGAACGCTTAAAGTTAAAAGAAGAATTAGAAAAACTTTCTCA
This sequence comes from uncultured Candidatus Saccharibacteria bacterium, assembly GCA_964437355.1. Taxonomy (GTDB): domain Bacteria; phylum Patescibacteriota; class Minisyncoccia; order Minisyncoccales; family UBA1441; genus CAYTGH01. Next base: position 1,435 of record CAYTGH010000059.1, read on the forward strand.
GGAAATTAGGAAAGCCGAGAAAGAGAATAAAGAAAAACTTTTAGAGAAACTGATTAAAGAGTTTCAAAAAATGAGTCAAAAATTAATATATCATGGTCAAATCCAAGACAAAAAGTAAAATTCAAAAAAAGGTAATTTCCCATAAGAAGTTTAATGGCGGGAAAAAACTTGAGACTTTAGTTAATAAGGGGAAAACGAGAGGTTTTGTGACCGAGGCCGAAATTTCTTATGTTTTCCCCCGCTTGAAACAGAATATTAAAAAGTTAACAAAGGTCTATCAGGTTTTAGAAGATAACCATCTAAAAATTGAAGAGCGCAAAAACTTTTTCGAGCTTCCCAAAAGCAAGGCGAGTAAAGAAAATGTTTCTCGCCGTATTGATCCGGTCCAAGCTTATTTAAGAGAGATAGGAGCGGAATCCCTTATTGATTCTGCGGAGGAACAAAGGCTGTCGAAGCTTATTCAAAAGGGAGACGGGGAAGCTAAAAAGAAGTTGATCAGAGCTAATTTAAGACTGGTGGTTTCAATTGCCAAGAAATATGTTTATCGAACTTCTAAATTAGACTTGCTAGATTTGATTGAAGAGGGTAATCTAGGCTTGTTCCGCGCGGCTGAAAAATTTGATTGGCGAAAAGGTTATAAATTTTCAACGTATGCCACTTGGTGGATTCGCCAGGCGGTGACACGAGCTCTAGCTAATTATGCCCGAACGATCAGAGTTCCGGTTCATATGATTGAAAAAATCTCCCGATATACTAAAATTAAGAAGAGTCTTCAAAAAACTCTTGGCCGTTCACCAATGGTGGAAGAAGTAGCTGCGGAAATGGGTATTCCCGTTGACAAAGCTCATCAGATTATGGAGATTTCCAGTGAAGTGGTTTCTTTGGAAAAACCAATTGGCCGGGATGATCAAGATGCGACATTGTTGGAATTTATTGAAAACAAAGCCGCGCTTCCTCCTTCAGATCCAGCGGCCTGCCGATTGCTACGGGAAAAGATTGAAGAGATGCTAACCAACTTGACACCTCGAGAAAAACAGATTTTGATTATGAGGTTCGGGTTAGAGGATGGTCAGCCAAGAACTTTAGAAGAAGTAGGGAAGGCTTTCGAGGTGACTCGAGAGAGAATTCGTCAAATTCAAGTTAAGGCTCTAGAAAAAATTAGAGCTAATGAGAATTTAAAAAAATTAGAGGATTATTGATCTCTAATATTTAATCCGGGGTAGTTCAACGGTAGAACAGGTGCCTGTTAAGCATCATGTTGTCGGTTCGATTCCGGCCCCCGGAGC
>CAYTGH010000060.1:0-2653 GCA_964437355.1 uncultured Candidatus Saccharibacteria bacterium
ACTATGAAGAGATTATTTTAGAATTATTAAAAAAGAAGACCTATAAAAGATCTAAAAATGCAGGAGTAAGTAAGAAAAAATATTTAGACCAAATAGAATCAATTAAAATTTTACCATAGAATATAAAAAAACTGGCTCGTGGCATCACGCTCACTCCCCAGTTTCTTAACTAAAATATATCAAACTTCTTGTATAAAATCAAGTAAACTGAACTGTGGATAAGTATTGTAGCCCATCAATCCGAACAACAGCTTGAAAAAACTTTCATCAAATAACTTGTGAGGCCTGATTACTAACGAGTTCTAGCTCGAGGAGACCAGCCAAGGTGAGTTAAATTAAGGAGTGTTGTGTGGTAAAATAAGATAATGAATAATAATATTTCTCTAAAAAGTACGCCGAAAGATGTCTTTTTGTATCTTTTAAATATTTTCACTTTTTATCTCAGCGTTATTAGTTTTATTACGCTTTACATTAATTATATCAGCGCTCTTTTCCCAGATCTTCTTAGTTTTAGTTACACGAGCATCGCTAATTCAGTTCGTTTATCAACGTCAATTCTTCTAATAGCCATTCCAGTCTATATTTTTACCTCGTGGCTTTTGGGAAAAGATCTGGCCCGCAATGATGAAAAACGAGAATTAAAATTAAGAAAATGGTTGACCTATTTCACGCTTTTTATATCGGCGGTTACGATCATTGTCGATTTGATAACGTTTGTTTTTAATTTCCTGAGTGGAGAATTAACCATTCAATTCTTTTTAAAGGTTCTAGTCGTTCTCTTAGTAGCCGGAGCTGTTTTCGGCTATTACGTCTGGGATTTAAGACGAAAAGAAGGGAAGTCCAAAACTCCCAAGATACTAGCCTGGATTCTTGCTTTAGTGGTTTTAGCGAGTATCGTCGCCGGGTTTTTTATTATCGGTCTGCCAGCCGAACAGCGTCAGAGAAGATTTGACGAACAAAGAGTAATGAATCTTCAAATGATGCAAGATCAGATTATTCGTTACTGGACCCAGAAAAAGATACTTCCTCCAAATCTTGATTCATTGGAAGATAGTATTTCTGGGTTCGTTGTCCCAGTCGATCCTGGATCCAAGATAGCGTATGAATATACTATGCTTGATGAACTTTCTTTTGAACTGTGTGCCACTTTTAAAACTTCAACTGAGGATTTTGACTCTGTTTCTCAAGGCTCAAAATATTCTTATTCTTATAATTCACCTCAACAGCACTGGAAGCATGAAGCGGAGAAAACTTGCTTCACGAGAACCATTGATCCTGAGTTGTATAACAATAATGAATTGTTAAAAATACCTCTACCCACTAAATGGGATTGATGTCTTTAAAAAGGATTAGCGAAATAGGTTGCTGAGAGGTATTGAAGAATAGATTAGAGATAAGATGTCTCAGAATTATTTCAAGAAATGTGAAAATTCCCGGAGACCGTAATGGGTCCGGGATTTTGTTTGTTATTTTTATTCTAGCACACGACCTAACTTTGAAAAATTAGTTAATAATAATTAGTTGCAATTCGTCTTTTTAACAACTTTATAAAGTTTCTTTGTTTTGACTAATCTTATAAAGTTTGGTATTATAGTGATATAATGATTTCTTTATCTAAAACGATGACCATTCGTCAAAAACTGGAAATTATCCAAAAAATGCTGGGGCTGACTCAGACAAAACTTGCTGAAAAATTCGGCGTATCATTTGTCGCGTTTAATAGTTGGTGGACAGGGAAATCGACTCCTAGACCAAAAATGCAAGTGGCGATTAACGAATTATTTTTGGAAGTAATCGGGCAGAAAATAATTCCAACAGATCAATTATCCGCCAAGAAGCAAGCTTTAGATCAGAAATCATCCGAGCATAAAAATGTTATCTCGGAGATTTTAGATAATCCCGATATTAGAAATGAATTTATCTTGAAGCTTACCTATCATAGCAATAGCATCGAAGGGAGCACCCTAACGGAGCCAGAGACGGCGGCGGTTCTATTTGATGATGCTGCTTTATCCAATAAAAGCTTAACGGAGCAACTAGAAGCGAGAAACCATCAAACAGCCTTAAATTATTTATTTTCCTGCGTTGCTGAAAAAAGAAAGATTAATGAAGAAATGATATTAAAACTTCATGGAATTCTTATGAATGGGGTTCGATCGGATGCGGGTCGGTATCGTCGGCACGCTGTTCGAATTATTGGTGCTAACTTGCCGACAGCAAATTATATCCGTGTGCCGAACTTAATGTTGAAAGTAATAGCCGACGCAAACAAAATGAGTAAAGACATCATTGGTCTGGCGGCGAGAGTCCATAGCCAATTTGAGCAGATTCACCCTTTTTCTGACGGCAACGGTCGTGTCGGCCGTTTACTTATAAACGCTATGCTTCTTAAGCGAAATTTTGCCCCAGCTATTATTCACCAGGGACAAAAACAGCTTTATTATACCTATCTTAATAAGGCCCAGACTAAAAATGATTTTAGTCAGTTAGGGGATTTTCTTTGCGATGCGATTATGGATGGATTTAGAATATTGGAGCGCCAGGATGTGCGGTAGATGAGATGTATTTAGGATTGTCTGAGTAGTTCGATATGATTTTGTTGTTTTATCGTATCAAGATGATACGATAAACTTGTATAATTGCTACGAATAAG
>CAYTGH010000061.1:0-2610 GCA_964437355.1 uncultured Candidatus Saccharibacteria bacterium
GAGAAAACCACTCAACAAAAACATTATCCCGAAGGTTAAAATAATCTTTTTCATTCCTCTACATTTTCCTATTTTTGTTGTCTATCGCCTTGATGAAGTATTAATTTATAGGTAAAGGTTTTTGTGCTGTGGGGAGCAATCTCCAGGGTAAACTTTACGGTATCTAAATCCACCTTTTCAAATTTGCCAAACTCACCTTTCCTGGTGAGTTTCCAGTATTGATGAGGAAAATTCCTCCTGAGCTCTACCTTTACAGGAAGACAGCGGTGGTTAGAAACCTTTAGCCGATAAGTTTTTTCCTCATCCCAGCCAGAGATATTTCCCGAAACAACTCCACGACTACCACGAAAGATATAATTGGTAGTCCGATACTCCATAAGCTTGGGCTCAACGATAATCTCTCTGGCTTTCCCTAAATTAAGTTCTACCTCTTCATCTATCGGGATATACTTGCTATTATCGGCGCCAACATAGGAAAGATGGTTTTTCTGGTCCAAATTACGAAAGACCTTGACTAAACCTCCGGGTAAAGGTTCTTTGCCTAAATTATGTTTTTTACCATTTATAAAGGAGAGAAACCTTATTACATTTTTTCCGTAACGTTGCTCTTCATATTTATAGAGATTTATCACCGGAATACTATCCTGCTGAAAAGAAGGAAGACGCTTCGACCAACCATTGGGAATATTCTCCGTTCCCTCGATGGTGTATAAGAAATATTCGGATAACCCTTCCTTTTTAATCTCCTTGGACTTCATCGCTGCTGCTTTCAAAATAACCTTTTTAGACCTTGAGTAGTCCATTGCTAATTTTTCTTTCTCCTCTCGCGGGTATACCCCGGGTCTTCCATAAGGAGGGTATCTTCTTGCTAATTGAGCTATCCGGTCTAAGAGATGAATCTTTCCTACAATCAGACGAACTTCAGCATTTTCATAATCCTCACCACTGTTGTTGCTTACACGGACATAACCATTCAACTTCATTCTCTTTTCGTCCTCGCTCAAGGTTGCCAGATAGTATGCTCTCCAGGAGATTCCTGAGGTAAAGAAGTATATTTCTATCGGGATATCACCGGAAATCCCGGATTTGATATGCCATAGTCCTAAATCTTTAATTCGGGCAGGATAGGTAAGGTCCAATACATCGATCTTATCCACCTGCTTCAGAGGAAAAAGTTCTAATGAGGTAGGGTCAATTAAGGTATTCGCCCAGGAGAACTGCAGATTGTTTTTTCCTTTTTTTAGGGTAAGGGTTCGTTTTTCTCTGATTAAGGTTAAATCAGCAGAGTTATAGATAGTTAACTGCACCTTATCCCTTTCCGGCAGGGTTACCAAATCTATCTTGGCTAAAAGCGCGCTATTGCAGCTAAATATGAAAAGTAACGAAAAAAACGCGATTCTCTTCATCGGACATTCCTCCGGTTATAATTGAAGACGAGAACCTTTTTCCCGTGAGCCGGGATTAAAATCTCAAACTTTAACGTACTGGCATCCTCTTTTTCAAACTTATGGCTGCTCTTTTTCATATCCCATTGACCTGGGATATGCTCAATCAAGGTAAGTGCAGCATCCTTATCCTTAAAGTTTTCTACTTTTACCTTGATAATCTCATCGGTATCATAAAGGATAATTTGATTATGGGAATTACGTCTGATATTTATCTTTTTCTCCTTTATCTTATGCTGGGTAACTACAATATCGCGACTATCGCCGATATAGAGTTTCGCCTCCTCATCTATCGGGGTAAACTCTGTCCTGTCTTCACCAAGAAAAATGGTGCTCCCCTGTCCATCGTCCTGAAAGATGCGGACCTTTCCGCCCCATAAAGCAAATTTGCCTAATCCTGAGTTTTTATTATTCTTGATTAGATAGTGAACCGGAATACCGACATTTTCTCTTATCTGCTGAGGATCCCAGGGAAGTTTAGCCGCATCAAAGGTAAAGGTCTTTTCAATCTGCACCCTCTTTTTTTCAAAAAAGAGCATCTGTTTGGTCTCTTCATGCTGAATCGATTTCTTGAAGATTTCGCCGTAGTCCAGTTGCATGCTAGCCAGAGAAAAGTCCTCTCCCGAGAAATTTCTCAGAACCAAAAAGGATTTCAGAGCCACCGAATTCTCTTCTTTATCGGCAATCGCTTTGTAAGTGAGTAAACGGTCGATTCCCGAGAGAAGATAACTGATTCTAATCCTTTCCTCCAGAGCTTTTGGACTTGCAATCTGCCAGACCAAAGCGGCTTCATTGGGAGGGTAGCTCACACTGAGCAATTTGACCTCACCCGGATGCGAAAGAATCTTAATTCGTATGGAATCCGAATCTATCCTCACCCCTTTCCAGGAAAAGTCCACCTGATTAACACCCTTCTGAAGGGTCAAAGTTCTTTCTTCTTCCACTAAGGTAGCGGCGGGATTATCTAAACGGATGATTGCCTCTTCCCTCTCCGGTAAAGCAACCAATTTAATGCGGGCTTCTGCAATAGAAACGGCTAAACCCAGAAAAAGCAAAATGAATAAAAATTTTTTCATTATCGCTCCCGAATTCCTAACTACTCTGCTCTGCTATCGGTACTAATTCTTAAAGACCGACCGGTAAAATAGAGAATCAGCGCAATGAT
>CAYTGH010000062.1:0-2584 GCA_964437355.1 uncultured Candidatus Saccharibacteria bacterium
GACCCAATTTACCCGCATTCTGATAACGGGAAGCGTTAGTCATCATATCTAAGGGTTCTGCCTTTTTCATTTTGGCGTCGTAATTACTTTGTTCAGTCTTAAGCCCCATGGCTAATGCGCTTCGGCCCATAGCGCGTCGAGCATAACCAAAAGGACTCTTGCCTCCTTGAGTGGCCCATTGTTCGGCTTGTGTTTTTCCAGCCTCGATTGTTTCTTCTTGGAAAGCTCCCGTTAATGCTCCTTTCAGGGCAAGAAGGGGCTTTTGATATCCTTTAGCTCCCTGTTTAGCTTGTTTAGCTCCAGCAGCGGATCCCATGGCTCGGCTGCTTGCTCCTTGCATGGCCCTTCGGCCAAGTGCTTTCCCTCCAACACCAACTGCTCCACCAACCTTCTTGCCGACAGATTTAGCCAAGCCGACAACCATAGAACTCCCCTGAGCACTGACGCTTAGAGTAGTTAAGAATCCCACAATGAGAAATATGAGTGGAACACCGTAGGTGGCTATATCTCCGGCGATGCCGGGTGAGACTTCTTCTAACGACGAACTCCTTCCTGTTAAGTTCCCCATTTTAGCAATTTGAATAAGCTTGTCGCTGAGGTAAATAACTATGGCCGCCGGGACGCCGATAATAGACCAGCTAATAAAATTTTGCCACCATTGTTCAAACAGTCCTTTAACTTTGGGGATGTCGGGAAAAGCCCAAGCCAGAAAAGCTAAAGGGGAAAAAATAATCAACAACCAAAGGACAACATAACGCAAAGCGAAAAGAGCGGCGAAAATAAGAAAAACAAAAGTATAAACTAGGTCAAAAACGAGAATAACCATCGCTTTTCCCAATACTTCTCCAGTGTTAGATTTGAGGCTGGCGCTCATTGATGCCCATTGATCGCCCATAGTTTCTCCCCACCCTTGGGAAATAGTTAGGGATTTTTCTAGGAAAGCATTAGTAAAAAAATTAGCGCCGTCAATTATAACTCCGCAGAAAACAGGGGTAAAATTGATTAATAAAGCAACGACTAATAATCGGAGAAGGCCCTTTTTAGTATTGTAGCCCGCGACATTAAAGGCCGTGGCTAATCCAGTAAATAATAATCCTATTAAAATAAAAGTGTCGGCAAAATTCCGCATCATTTTCCACCCTTCGGTCACAATGTAATTGTCCGGTCCGGTGAAACTAAATCCGATGAAGCCCGGACTGGTTACCCAATTGAAGATAATCTGGGATAATTCCAGAAAAGTGGTCGCGATGGTGCTAAGGATAATAAAAATTACAAAGATTATCCCATTAGCGACACTTTTCCCTATCGAAGATAGCCATGACCCGATAAAGTCAATAGAGTGTAAATTAATCCCAAAGATTGCTTGGGCGGGATGGTAAGAAGGAGCAAGGACACCAATTATCAAAACTAAAAATAAACCAAGAAAGATAATTTTCCTCTGATTAGTGGAAAACTTAAAAAGTTGAAAAAGTTTCATTTTTTTTAAAAATCAATATTTTTAAATTTAAAAAATAGAAATAAAGCTAGAATGTAGAATCAATTCTAGTATAGCGGATTTTTTTCTCTTTGAAAATAGCTTCTTTTTTTGAAAATAGTTTAAAAAGCTTCTTCCATTCTTCTAATTGGAGAACACCGGGACGGCTTTCAGGATTAATCCCCGCTTCTAAGAGAGCCAGGCGGATTTCATCACGCCGAAGGCGAATTTCATCATGCCGAAGCTCGCCTTCGCGAATCTTCTGGCGGACTTTGTCACGCCGAAGCTTCGCTACTGCGAAGCGAAGGCGGATTTTATTTCTATCTGATCCTGACCGAGAGCAAAGACCATTCAAGAGAGTTTTGCGGGGAGTAGAGAAAGCCAGCTTGATAATAGCGGTTGCTTCTACGCTTAGCGGAAACTTTGAGGGGCGGATTTCTAAAAGCAAAGAATCAACGGCGGGCACCGGCCAGAAAGATTGCCGGTTGACGGGGCCGATGATTTTTACCTGGCTAGTCAATTGGACAAAGACCGAAAGATGATTTGCCCTAGGTGGTTGAGCTATTATTTTTTCTCCTAATTCTTTCTGTAATGTTAAAACAATTGTTTCGGGACGTGGCTTGATGCTCAGCAACTGGCGGAGCAAGGGAGAAGAAAGATAATAAGGAGGATTGCCAATAAATTTTCCTTGGGGGTGGGGCAAAGATAAAAACTTTAAAATATCTCCTTCAATGATTTCCAGATTAGGGCATTTTTGAAAAAGATTTTTTAAAATATCAACTAGTTGCTTATCCTTTTCAATAACGGTTACTTTTTTAGCTTTGGGAACCAAGAGGCAAGTTAAAGACCCGCAGCCAGGCCCTATTTCATAAACTATATCCGAGGAATCCAATTCTAAAGCCTTTACGGTTTCTTCAGCCACCTTGGCGTCCACCAAGAAATTCTGCCCCAGGCTCTTAGATGGTTGGAAATGGCATCGATTCCACAAATTAATTAGTTCGTTTTTGGAAAAACACGTTTTTAGCACAAATCTACTTGACATTTTTCTTTGTTTTGTTAGGGTGGGATACATATGAGTCTTAATAAAGCCTCTTAATAGTAATTATGAGT
>CAYTGH010000063.1:0-2433 GCA_964437355.1 uncultured Candidatus Saccharibacteria bacterium
GGCGGAGAGAGTGGGATTCGAACCCACGCGAGGAAAACCTCACATGTACTCCAAACATGCGCCTTAAGCCACTCGGCCATCTCTCCACATTTTTATTTTGTTATTTCCAGCCTCCTGATTCTTTCTTCTAAAGGAGGATGCGTATCAAATAATCTGGTCAACCAAGATTTTCTACTTTTCCCTCGAAAAGGAGAAGCAATAAATAAATGAGCTGTATTCATTTTAGCTTTTTTCATGGAATTTTTATAGCCCCCAATCTTTTGTAAAGCGGAAATTAATCCTTCTGGATAGCGGGTCAGCAAAACTCCGGAGGCATCAGCAAGAAATTCCCTCTTGCGGGAAATAGACGCTTGGATAATAGCGGCGGCTAAAGGAGCAAAAATCAATCCGATTAATCCCACTAACAGGAAAATCACATCTCCTTGCTTTCTATCTCGAGAACCACGGGGAAATCCTAAACGGAAGGACCAATAAGCCAAAAAACTAATGACGCCTACTAAAACGACGACGACCGTTCCCAGTAAAATATCTTTGTTTTTAACATGAGAAAGTTCATGAGCTATAACTCCAGCTAATTCATTTCTATCCATTTGGTCCAAAAGACCACGGGTAACAATAATCGCCGCATGATTTTTGTCTCGGCCAGTCGCAAAAGCATTTGGCTGACTCTCTTCCATTATGTACAATCTGGGCTGAGGAAGGCCAGACGTAATACAAAGATTTTCAATAATACGGTGCAATTCCGGAGCTTCTTCTTTAGTCAAAGGAACCGCTCCGACGCTTCGCAGAACTAATTTATCGGCTCGCCAATAAGCATAAAAATCTTCTAAGATAACCCAAATGCCAACTATGGCAAGAATCCACCAGGAATGATAAAGATAACTTAAAACCCAGCCGATTCCTAAAGTAAGAAAACTCAAACTTCCTACCAGAAGCCAAGTCTTCCGAATATTATTCTCTGCTTGAGAATAGACCGTCGCCATTAATCAAACTTTACTTTGGGAGCTTCTCTTTCTATTGAATTGCCTATCTCAAACAAATCCATTGCTTTAAAATGCAATTGTTTCGCTATTAAAAGATCGGGGAAAGTTGCCAAGCGGGTGTTATAATCTTTCACGTTACTATTATAAAAACGGCGAGCCGCTTGAATCTTATTTTCCGTATCGGTTAATTCTTTTTGAAGTTCTAGAAAATTTGCCGCACTTTTCAATTGAGGATAATTTTCAACAACCGCAAATAAAGATTTTAAAGATTGGGTTAATGCCCCTTCTGCTTTTGATTTTGCTTTTACTTCACTCGCATTAACAGCCATCGCCCTTGCTTCAGTTACATTCTCAAGTACTCTTTGCTCATGGCTAGCATATCCTCGCACTGCCGCTAGAAGATTAGGAATTAAATCATATCTTCGCTTAAGCTGAACGTCTATATCAGCCCAAGCTTCTTTGCTTCTCTGTTGCAATTTAATAAAACGATTATAGACCACAATCCCCAAAACTAGAAAAACTAGAAGCAGGGCTAAAAATACATACAAAATACCTGTTATTAATAGCATAATACAATAACTTTAATTAGTTGCATAATAACAGAGAGCTCCTCTCAAATCAATGGAAAGCTACTCTTAAATCAAGAGAGAGCTCCCCCTCAAATCAATAAGAGAAGCCCTCTTTTTCGATCAATCAGCGATTACATAGGCATGCCCGGATTAGGCATGTCATTATTATTCTTTGGTTCCGGCTTATCATAAACCATAGCTTCCGTTGTTAGGAGCATCGAAACTGAAGAAGCAGCATTTTCTAAAGCCATTCTGACAACTTTCGTCGGATCGACCACTCCTGATTTGATTAAATCCTCATACTGCCCCGTTAAAGCATTAAACCCCATTCCACCTTCACCTTGTTCTACTTGATGAACAACAACTGAACCATCGACGCCAGCGTTTTCACTAATTTGACGGATAGGACCTTCCACGGCTTTAAACAAAGCATTAATTCCAATTTTTTCCTCGCCTTTAACATTGGCTTTCTCTAAAGCAGTTCTCGCCCGCAAAAGAGCAACACCTCCGCCCGGGACAATTCCTTCTTCGATAGCCGCTTTTGTCGCCGCTAAAGCATCTTCCGCTTTATGGAAACGAGCTTTTTGTTCTATTTCTGTCGGAGCACCCACTTTAACAATAGCCACCCCGCCAACAAGCTTCGCTCTTCTTTCTTCTAGGCGTTTGCGGTCAAATTCCGACTCTGTCTTTTCAATTTCTCTGCCCAGAGCCGCGATTCTTTCCTCAATAGCGGTCTTCTCGCCTCCTCCCCCGATAATAATAGTATTGTCCTTGGTAGCGGTTACTTTTTGGGCTTGCCCTAAATCATCGATATCTACATCTTCCAGTTTCATACCGATTTGCTCGGAAATAACTCGACCCCCGGTCACCACCGCTATATC
>CAYTGH010000064.1:0-2421 GCA_964437355.1 uncultured Candidatus Saccharibacteria bacterium
AAGACATTATAATACTTTTTTCTATCATTTTTTAGAATAATTACTAAAGGGTAGCCAGCTTGCATCAGTAACAAATTCATTACTAATCTGGAAGTCCTGCCATTACCATCAAAAAAAGGATGGATATAAACTAATTTATGGTGCAATAAGGCGCCCAGTTCAATGATAGACAATTTTTTTCTATTTTTTTTCAACCATTCTATTAATTTATACATTTCATTTGGCACATCAACAGCATCGGGCGGGGTATGGTCTGCTCCTCCGATAATAACATTACTATTTCTGTATCTTCCAGCCCATTCTTTATCGGTTTCTTGCATAACTATTTGGTGTAAATTCCTAATCAATCGTTCTGAAATTGTTTGTCTTTTCCCTTTCTCTACCAAATCAGATAGATATTCTAATGCTTCGTAATGATTTTTCGCTTCTAAGTGGTCTTTAAGCGGTTTTCCCTTAACAGTAATTCCTCCATTTATTACTAAAAATGTCTCTTTCAAGGTTAAACTATTTCCTTCAAGCCCGTTGGAATTATAGGTCATTTCTATTTGAAACTGCTCCTGTAATTTTTTTACAGCAGAAAGCGGCAAGGGCCTAATTTTATTTAGCTCTTTGAGTTTTCTTTCTATATTATTCTGTAAATCTTTATTGAGATATTCCATAAATCACACTAATATGGTTTAGGTAGGTTTTTACATCATACCATATTAAGAAATAATATAAAGCGTAAAACCTAGCAAAAATCAGAGAACAGTTCTCTGATTTTATTCTAAAGCTAACTCGCTAGAATCCATGATATCCTTTTTATATTCTATCCAATTTTCGACAAATTTTCTACATCCTACTTCCCCACCCATCACTTTTAAAAGAAAATCTCTCTTAGTTACTGAGGGAAAATTCTTTTTACCAATATAATCTTGATAACTTGACCATTTATAATTTTCCAGAAACTTAATTACTTTTTCCGGATTTTTAACCCCCATCTCTTTCCATCCTGGCTCTATTAAGGACGTACCATTGGTGTGAATATAAACAAATACTATTTTTAATTGCTCTTCGTTTTTTATATGAACTGCTCGAAATCTTCCCTGGAAAAGATGCCCTTTTCGATTATATTTTTTATTAAAATAAGAGGCATAACCAGCCCCAAGCTTTCTCATAAATTGAGTAACACCATTATCTTTAATTTGTCTCAAGAGTAAATGAATATGATTTGGCATAAAATAAAAAGCCAAAATTTCCACCAATGCTTCACGGGTATCAGAGAACTGTTCTCTGTTAGCTTTCTTTGCCTTGAGCCGGGCTTTTCGGCGTTCCCTGATAGTAATTGGGGTAACGGTGTCATTAAATTCGTAAAGAGAAAAAATTGCCCGATAGCAATCATCTTTATCTTTAAAAATTAAAGAATCTCCAACTCCTCGATTAACTATGTGATAAATTTCACTATTTACTAACTGGGGTCGTTTAATTGGCATAAAATAAAATTACTGGAGGATTTTTACAAAGGCTTTACAGAGAACAGTTCTCTGATTTTTCTTATAGCTAAAAAGTGAAAATTTGGCAGACTTTGTCACGCCGAAGATTTGCTACTGCGAAGCGAAGCTCGCCTTCGCCCTTACGGGCTTCGGCGAAGCGAAGGCGGACTTTGTCACGCCGAAGCTTCGCTACTGCGAAGCGAAGGCGGAGGGGGTGGGATTCGAACCCACGTGCCCCAAAGGGCAGCGGTTTTCAAGACCGCCCGGTTAAACCACTTTCGTACCCCTCCTCTTTTTAAAACGAATGAGCAAATGGTAGGGAAAACTAAATCCTATTTGCAACCACATTTTTAAATAACCCAAAACGCCTTTTGCCGCCCCTTGTTTCTCAACCTTTGTCAGATGAAGCAATCCCGGAAGAATGAAATTAGTGGATTTAACATGACTCTTCCTCGCGGCCCAATAAAGACCGCTTTCGGCAAGATAGTTTTTCTTGAAACGTTGAGGAACCGCCTCCCATAATTCTCGGTGAACAACTCTCAATCCGCTAAAAGGAGCTTCTAGGTGATGATTAATGCGATTAATACGCTTTCCTCTTTCTATTGTTCCCGTTGTCATTGAACATTGACCAAGAAGAATTGGCATCAAAAGTTTTTGGATGTGATGAGGCTGAAGATTAAGCAAATCAGCATCAGCAAAAACAACGATGTCTGGATCCGTGGCTATCACCCCCCTCCGCATTGCTTCTCCCTTGCCTTGATTAATCCCTAATGATAAAACTTCCGCTCCGGCGTTTTTGGCTCTGACCGCTGTTTGATCGGTGGAACCATCATCAACTACCATAATTTCTTTAATTTCTTTCACCCCCTTTATGGCTTTGACAACTTCTCCAACCGATGTTTCCTCATTAAAAGCCGGGATAACCGCCGCTACTTTCAAAGAAACGTGA
>CAYTGH010000065.1:0-2419 GCA_964437355.1 uncultured Candidatus Saccharibacteria bacterium
ATTTTTATAGTTAAAAGTAATCGCATAATTTTTTATTATAACAAATTTTCTTAAACTTATTTTAGCTAAATCAACAAAAAATAACTTAGTGGAAGTCGAACAATGTTATCCAAACAAGATAATTCTTCATTCTCGGAGACAACAAGACCATAATCTCCTTGAACTTTATCAAGCGTATTTCTGGTTTGCCTAAAATCCTTCTTTCCAAACCCAACCTCAATAACAATTTTCTTCTGGCCACGTTGAAGAATAAAATCAGCTCCTCCCTTGGCACTATCATGAAAAATAGGAGCTGCGCTTCTTTGATTATATTCACGATACAAAGACAAGGCAATAATATCTTCCAGATATTTGCCTTTGTATTTTTCAAAAGCGGCCTCCCCTTCAACGATACTTAACAGGCTGTACCTCAAAGCAGGAGACATAAAGCAATACTTAGAAGGCTTGCGAACTTTTTTAAAGACGGAACCGTAAGGATAAACGTGAATCAGCATCTCTGCTTTCTCCAAAGCTTTAAAGACGTTAGCCAAAGTATTAACGGTAATGCCGTTTAGGTTGTGAGCCATGCTGGTGAGATTAATTTCGTCGGCGCTGGCAATCATTAATAATATATTCTTTACCTTGTCAATTGTTTTTACCGCAAATCCTCCCATTTCGAACAAGTCTTGCTTGACCACCTTGTCTATCAATTCATTTGTCAACTTCTGCATTTGCCTCTCTTCTTTAATGTCCAGAACAAAGGGCATTGAACCAAATTTTAAATATTGCCTCACCGCTAAGCTGTCTATTCCCCGCCAATAATCATTTTTATCCTTTTGAGAAGCTTTGAGTTTAGAAAAACAATCTTCGGCGCTGGAACTATTGAACAAAGCATCACTCAATTTCTTTTTCAATCCCTTAACGGGAAACTTTACTTGGATATCTTTTCCCTTAGAAGATAAAGTTCTTGTCTGGAGTAAAATATATTCGACAAAGTTTAGAGGATATAATTTTTCAAAAATAACCCGTCTCGCTAAATCAGTCGTAGACTGCAGAGATAGGGCTGAAGAACCGGTACAAAAAACAAAAACATTCTTTGACCGATCGTAGATTGATTTTAAAATCGCTGGCCAATTCTTATCATAATGAATTTCGTCAATAAAGATAAAAATCTTCTTGTCAAGCTCTTCAAAGCTTGTCCCCAGGATATTTTGATATTCTTCTAAAACAGTTTTCAAGTCTGTCCCTAGAATATTGGTAACTTGATCAGTGGAGATATAAAGTAATTCGCTTTGATGTTTTGAGAATAATTCTAAAAATAATTGGGCTAAAATCGTTGTCTTCCCCACTCCTCGGAGACCGGGAATAGCCACGATTCTAATTTCCCTTTCCCCTTTGATAAAATCATCAGCCATTTTCTTAAGTCTGATGAATATGTTCCTGGCAATATATTGATGACCAGATTCATCTTGAACATAACTTCTTAGCAGGGCAGGAGCCCGGCTAAGCTGGTTTTGAATATATTGATGAATAATGATTCGATTTGTCATTGTATATCAACGAGTTAACATGAAAACCCTAGTTTCTATATTAACGTATTGATATAGAGATGTCAATAAGTAGAATAATAGCGTAGATAAAGCACTTCCACCAAGAATTATTAAATTCCCCTTTGTTTTTCTTTCCTCTTCCGCCAAATTTTAATCCCAATAAGAATCAAGATAACTATTAGGATAAAGCCCCAAAAACTGAAGAAAGCCGGCTTATTAAGATTCCGCCACGCTGTTCCTAAAGAGGCTAAGAAATTTCTAAAACCGCTTTGGGAAGGTTGCGCCACCGCTACCGGAGTAATATTGATATTAGATTGTGACTGTTCTCCTTCTCCAGAAACTTCCCCTTCCGTTGTCAGAGGTATTCCCTCAGTTGTTTGACCCTCCGGTTGTTGAATTTCCACTCCTCCCGCCGGAAGAACAACCGTTGATTCACCAGCCACCGCTGGTTTGACTCCTTCCTGAGCTCCTAGAAGGGCAAAAAGACTAAGGTGATTGATAGAACTCGTGATTATATTATTCTCCCCATCGATTCGGCCTCCAACGGGAACCCACTTGCCGTCGTCAAAAGTATAAAGACGCAATGATGCTTCATCAAGACCCGCAATCTGCTGATCCGTATAAGTTATAGAAAAAACTAATGGTTTGGTGAAAGTAGTCACTGGCTGGCCGTTTCTCGTCGCTGTAATTTGGTAAGCAAATCCATCAATAACAAAAAGTCCGCTTCCTTCGGGTGGCAGAGTTAAAGAATTAACATCCACCATCGTTACTACAAAAAGGGTATCGGCTTCCACTGTTCCTGATGGAATAACTAATTTAATTCCTCCGCCATCGGGATTAACTAAAGTCGTTATGCCTCCCTCTCCTGGCGTAGCCACCACTCGGCCATT
>CAYTGH010000066.1:0-2291 GCA_964437355.1 uncultured Candidatus Saccharibacteria bacterium
CCCTAAGATGAAGAGAACGATAGGAAGCCAGGTTGCTTGAATAAAACCAGCCAAAATAGCGAGCACCAAGCCGACAACAAAACACCAGCGTCCCAGGTCTTTAGAATCAGCTTTCATAGGATTTTTCATAGATGGTGAATCTTAAAAATTAATTTTAAAAGTCGACCTTTAATTTTATTATCCCTTCTTTAAAAAAGAAGGACAATAATTAACCTTAATTCTCGGGAAGCTCCTCTTGATCATTCTGTCCCCGCTCTTGATAGCTTTCCGGCTGAGGCAGCGTTTTTTCTTCTGTTTTCTTTTCGCTTCGCTTTAAACTAAAAGCTAGAATGAATCCCCCTAAAATCAAACTTAAAATCAGAATGGCTAAATATTGAAAAATAGAAAAAACGATATTCTGGCTAATGATTATTCCTAACCCAAAACCAATCAATAATCCTCCTAAAAATTTACCTAATGATTGAAACATATTTTTGAAATGAATTAAAAGTAGTAATTTTAAAAAAATCTAACTATTGTAAAACAGTTAGATTACTTTTTCTTTAATTCTTTAAAGATAAGTTTAATAGTGTTGCCAATAAGGAAAAACGGCAACAGTCCTTTTAGAATTTTTTCTGACCAATCGTCTAACATTTTTTAAGATAACGCGCTAAATCTGTTAACACAAATCTCTCGCTGGTATTAATTATAATCTCTACCAATGAAAAGCAACTTTTTTTATCCTACCATCAATTTATTTATCAAGCAAGGCGACATTTTTGTCGTCGCCACATAATAACTTCCTATTTGAGCAATATAGAAACTTTCTACTCCGGGGATCTAAGCTATAGTTTTCTTAATTAAGCTTAAGAAAACAATATGGCTCAAGAAAATCTAATTAGCATGACCGAAAAAGAATTATTCCGAACAGAAGTGGGGAGGTCAAACCTCGCCACTTTAAAGGTTTAAATCGAGGTTAGACCTCAATCCATAATGATATATTCAAAAGAAAAGTCAACAACGGCTAAAGTATTTATGGCCGGTGGGTAAGTCTATTGAGGTTTAACCTTAATAAGTCTTAAGGAAAGGGGTTAGCATATTTCGTCTTTAGAAAAATGCCTAGAAAGACCTATTTTATTTTTGTTTGCTTTTCCAAAAAAGATTTATTCCTTTTATCTCCATGCGGTTTATTACTCCCTAGCTCCTATTAGCTCCTTCGCTTCCTTTAATATAGAAAAACAACTTACTTTTATCTGAAAAAGTAACAATTTGTTGAGGTTCCCAAAAGTTTAAAGAATCAGAAAAAATAACCACTCTTGCTCCGTCTTTTAATTCTTTCTTAAATTTCTTTTCAAGACCAGGGTAAGCCTTTGGTGTTAAAAAACAAAAAACAACATCAGCATCGCTAATGTTTACCTCGTAAAAATTCTTCCAATAAACTTTTGCCTGGTGAGAACAATGATGAAAAAAAATAGATATCTTGGACCAAAGATAAAGAAAATGCCACAATTCAAAACCAGTGGCTTTAGCTTGATATTCTTCAACCGCCATAATCAGAGACCGCCCATCACCTGAGCCTAAATCATAAAAATGTTCCCCGGGTTTTAAAGAAGTCAGATCTAGAGCTCGGCGGATTTTCTTCTTGGGCGTTCCCATATAAGGAGAGGCAATGATACCAGCATAAATTTCCGTTCCGATTTCAAGAGCCCCGATAAGAATAATGAGAAAAATTAAAAAATAGACAGGAACAATAACATAAAAAATCAAATAAATTATTCATAAACAGATATTCAAAACAAAAATAAATACGAGGGAGAAACTAGCAAAGACTCTCCCTCGCTTGTTTCGGCGGTTACTTTCGATGACTCCGTCTTCCGTCTTCGCGTCCCTTCTCTGAAGCCACGCTCATAATCTTTAGCGCTATCCTGCTTTGGGCTCACAACAGCATCAGAAAAATCTGCCTATTTCTTCGTTTCGCCCATAGTTAATATATTCATGTGCTGTTGAGAGAACAATTTAGTAATCAAAGTTTTCACTTGGTCAAAAGAAATATGGCTAATCTCTCGGATTTTCAATTGAGAATCGAGAATCTTTTTATTTTTTGTATAATATTCTCCGACCAAGCGAGGGAAAACATCTGGCGATTCAAGGTCGACAAGAGAAAAATGAAGATATTGTTCCTTGGCTTGCTGAAATAGAACCGGAGTAAGAAACAACGGATTTTCCAACAGATTCTTTTTGAAATAATGAAAAATCTCTTCAACTTTAGATAAGTTTTCGGTATGACCGACAAAGTAGAAAAAGGCTTTCCT
>CAYTGH010000067.1:0-2233 GCA_964437355.1 uncultured Candidatus Saccharibacteria bacterium
TATATTTTAGCTCCCTGCCATAATATCCAGGTGGTCAGTCCTCCCGAGAATATCGTCGCGATGTATGAAACCGGCTATGAGTATGGTACAAGTTAAATAAATTTTTCCTTTCTATTTTGTTAATTTGTAATTGTGTTTGCTCTTTGAGTGATTAAAAATTTTAAATGCTTCTTCGTAATGTATTTCATGCCCGCCGTTGAATATATTCAAATATATTCTTGCTTTAGAATATTTTTTTATTAATCTCCTATACAATTCATAACTGTGACTGTAGGGTACGGATGTATCCCATTTTCCATGATTAATATATATTTCAACATTTGCCAATTTATCGATATAATTGATAGGAGAACGATATTTATATTCTTTCACAAGATTTTTATTATCTTTATCGGGTTTACCACCACAACATTTCTCAATATGTTCTTTGTAGGATAAGTTCTGACTATACCACTTAATCAAGTTAGTTATAGGACACCATACATTTACAGTTCTCCAAAAATTGGGTTTAAAAGCTGCCATCAAAAGCCCCATATGTCCTCCCCCGCTCCCTCCTAATAAAAAAATATTATTCTTATCTATTTTTCTTTCTCCATATTTGCCAAAAACAGCTTCGATTGCATCGATGATATCCTGCTTTGCAAGCAACGAACCACAGGCCTCTCTACAGCGGGGATTTGAAGTAAGATTAGGCCCGCGAAATTCGGGTAATAATAGTGCCCATTTATTTTTCTTGGCATATGGCAACATTTTATTCTCTTGATTTTTCCTATCCGCACTCCATGTATGCAGACCCACGAGTAGGGGTATTTTCCTATTTGCTGAAGGCATATAGAATAGAGAGGGCTCTGGTGATCCATCTATCGATGATTTGACTTTTATTTCCTTCATTTTTCTTTCTCTATTTCTTTGATCTGATTGATGCGGCGGGAATGCTTGCCCCGGGAGAATGGGGTCTCCAGCCAGAGCGTAACAATCTCACAGGCAAA
Organism: uncultured Candidatus Saccharibacteria bacterium; assembly: GCA_964437355.1. Classification (GTDB taxonomy): domain Bacteria; phylum Patescibacteriota; class Minisyncoccia; order Minisyncoccales; family UBA1441; genus CAYTGH01. The sequence goes on from CAYTGH010000067.1 coordinate 990, forward strand.
CTCAAAAGCAATAATTCTACCGCCTAAGGTAAGAACATTGGCATCATTGTGTAGTCGGCTTAATCTTGCGGAAAATAGGTCATTACAGCGGGTTGCTCTTACTCCTTTTATTTTATTGGCAACGATTGCCATTCCCAGGCCGGTTCCACACATGAGAATGCCTTTCTCTACCTCTTTTTTACTCACGGCTTCTGCAACCTTTAGAGCATACTGGGGATAGTCGGTGGCTTTAGGGCTTTTTGTGCCAAAGTCAAGTACAGCGTAACCTTCCTTGCGCAGATATTTTTTTAATTCCTCCTTTAACCTGTAACCGGCATGGTCGCTACCAATCCCTATCTTCATAATATTATTCTCCTTAAAACTATTTCTTCTATTTTTTGCTTGATTTCTTTTAAAGTTTGCTCATAGAAACTGAGTGGTTTGCCAATCGGGTCGGGAATGTCAAGAATAAATATTTTTTCTGCGGCTTGAGGAAGTATCTCCAAAATTTTTTCTCTGTGAATTTTCTCCATCACAAAGATGAGGTCAGAATTTTTAATTAAAAGAGGTTTTGCCAATTTACTTTTATGATTTGATAAATCTATTCCTATTTTTCGCATTACTTTTATTGCTTCTTCTGTTGCTCCTCCTTGAGGAAACAGGAAACCGGCAGAGTCCACTCTGATATTTTTATTTTCTCTGTCCTCCAGAATTTTTCTCAATAAGCCGGCTGCCATTGGACTGCGGCAGGAGTTGCCGGTGCAAACAAAAAGGACATTTCCCCGAACCAATTTTGTCGGTTGAGAACTAAAATCCCAGACCGATGATTCTTTGCCCGACGTTTCCCCGGTATCAATGACCAGGTCAACTCCTTCTAATATTCTTTTATCAATTGTTTTCACTTCGGAATTGGTTGGCTGTCCGGAGATATTAGCCGAGGTAGCGGCTAAAGGGCCAGAAATTTTCAATAATTTTAGGAGAAGAGGGTAATCAGGAACCCGTAACCCAATCTTAGAGGAAGAATCCTTGAGAAAAGGAGAAAGAGGAATCTTTGCTTTTAAGAGGAGGGTTACCGCTCCCGGCCAGACATTTTTCATTTTTTCTTCTATCTCTTTGCTTGCTTCAACCATTTTTAATGCTTCTTCCTTATTGTTTGTCAAGATGGCGATTGGTTTTGTTTTTACCCTTTTCTTTAAATTAAAAATTCTTTTTAGCCCTCTTTCATTTTTGTAAAAAGTTCCGATTCCATAGACGGTATCGGTGGG
>CAYTGH010000068.1:0-2120 GCA_964437355.1 uncultured Candidatus Saccharibacteria bacterium
GCCTGGCTATATGTATAGGCGGCTCCATGTTTATTTGCCCAAGTCTGAATATTAAGGGATCCTCCGGCTTGGACTGAATGAGTATCGTCTATATTTATTGGGTCCCCAATGCTAACACTTAATGGATTTCTATGACAATCTGTTCCAACCTTGCATTCACTTGCGCCAGTTTCTATTGATATCCCTTGAGCATCAACAAATATGCTTGGAGTGCTCCATGAGACATCAACAGGTTTTACCCATACATCCCCTATGTTTCCTGAGAATGGGCAAGCTTTGACATTTACTTGATTCGGATCTGTAGTTGTTGTACAAAGTCTTGATTCTTTTGGGAATAATCCAGCACTGACTGCTATAACACCCCCTTCTTCTCCTGTAGCTACTTTGTTAACTCCCCAACATGTGTGCCGGCAATTAGAAGACTCCCGGTGATTGTTGTTTGGGATATTTATATTAATCTCACATCGCTCATTTTCCCAGCCACCTAGAACATGTTTGGCATAGATTCCAGGGGAGTCATTAAAAGGACAAGCGGGGAGTTGAACGACCCCCGAGCTGATGCTTGTATTTCCTCCGCTAACAATAGTTGCTTGACCCTGGCCAGGCATAACAAAAAGACTGGCTACTAAAATTAAGCTACCAGCAAGCAATGCTTTTTTATAAGACATAGGATGTAAAATTAATTTTATTTAATGTATTTAGACTTGTTATTAGTTTAGAACATTTAATAATTTTTTCAAGGGAATTTTTACAAATTTGAAATTCTATAAAATTATGTTAAACTTGTTCAAAGTAGAGATTCTGATAAGGAAAATCTACTTTTATTAATTAAGTTAATTTTTTAAAAACTATGAAGATACAACCATTATCTGACCATATTCTAATTGAGCCCTTGCCTGAAAAGGAAAAAACTAAAAGCGGCTTGCTTCTTCCAGCGACGGCCACCAAAGATACGCCGGAGCAGGGGACAGTTATTGCCGTGGGTCCTGGGAAAAAGCTTTCTTCGGGCAAGAGAGAATCTCTCGAAGTTAAGAACGGTGATAAGGTTCTGTTTTCGAAATATGGCCCTACCGAAATGGAAATAGAAGGGAAGAAATATCTCATTGCTAAAGCGGAAGATATTTTGGCAATTATCAAGTAATTTAAATAAGAAATTTTTAAAGATAAAAAATTATGGCTAAAGATATTAAATATCATGAAGAGGCGCGCCAAAAATTATTAGCTGGTCTGGATAAATTGGCGAACGTGGTGAAGGGAACCATTGGGCCCAAGGGCCGAAATGTTGTTTTGGGAAAATCTTACGGATCTCCCCTTATTACCAATGACGGTGTTACTATTGCGGAAGATATTGAAGTCGAGGACAAGGGAGAAAATCTTGGCGTGGAAATTATTAAGGAAGTCGCTTCTAAAACTAATGAGGCGGCGGGAGACGGGACAACAACCGCTGTTGTTTTGGCTCAATCTTTAGCCCACGAGGGAATGAAGAATGTAACGGCGGGAGCTGATCCTTTAAGTATTAGGAAAGGCATTGAAAAAGGGGTTCAGGTGATGGTTAAATACCTCCATGATCTTTCTCGTCCGGTCAAAGGAAAAGAGGAAATTATCCAGGTCGCTACTATTTCTGCTGAAGATCCCGAATTAGGGAAATTGATTGCTGATGTTTTAGAAGAAGTTGGGAAAGACGGCGTGGTAACGGTGGAAGAATCGAAAACTTTTGGCTTGTCAAAGGAAGCGGTCCGGGGATTAGGTTTTGACAAGGGTTACATTTCTCCTTACATGATTAATAATCAAGAGGAGATGAAAGCGGAATTAAAAAATCCTTATATTCTCATTACGGATCAGAAAATTTCTTCAATTCAAGAAATTTTACCTTTGTTAGAAAAAATGAATAAAGTGGGGAAACGAGAATTACTGATGATTGCCGAAGATATTGAAGGACAGGCTTTGGCGACTTTGATCTTGAATAAATTGAAAGGAGTATTTAATGCACTGGCCGTTAAAACACCAGGTTTTGGCGATCAAGGCAAGGCGATGCTGGAAGATATAGCGGTGGTGACCGGAGGAAAGGTTGTTTCTGAGCAAATCGGTATGAAACTGGAAGATGTAGATATCGATGATTT
>CAYTGH010000069.1:0-2062 GCA_964437355.1 uncultured Candidatus Saccharibacteria bacterium
ATTCTTTTCGACCGATTTTCTTTAGAAAACGCTAATGAAGTTATCTTCGGGAAAAGTGGAGGCGGTAAAAGTTATTTTGCTAAATTAGAAATTATTCGTTATCTCATGGAAGGGGTGGATGTTATTATTATCGACCCTGAAAACGAATATAAATTCCTTTCCGAGGCGGTGGGCGGCTCCTATTTTAAAATTAGCTTGTCTTCCTCTAATCATTTGAATCCTTTTGATTTGCCGACACCTCGAGCAGACGAAGAGCCAGCATCCGTTCTACGTAATAACGTCCTCGAATTAGTAGGATTGTTTAAAATTATGCTTGGAGGATTAACGTCCGAAGAAGATTCTATCGTTGATCAAGCGCTAACGGAAACTTACGCCGCCAAAGACATTACTCCTGAATCAGATTTTTCTCAAATTCAACCGCCTCGCATGCGGGACTTTGAAGCGGTCTTAGAAAGCATGGAAGGAGCAGACTCTCTAGTCCGCCGACTTAGAAAATATACTCAAGGAAGTTATGCTAATTTCTTCGACCAGTATTCCAATGTCGATATGAATGATAAATTAGTCACCTTCGGCATTCGTGACATGGAAGACGAATTAAGACCAATGGCCATGTATGTCATTTTGCATTACATCTGGAATGAGATCCGCTCCAGCCTTAGTAAAAGAATAGCGGTTATTGATGAAGCTTGGTGGATTATGAAAACAGAAGAAGGAGCCTCCTTCCTTTTTTCTATGGCCAAGCGAGCTAGAAAATATTGGTTAGGCTTAACCACTATCACCCAGGATGTAAGTGATTTTATGAATTCCGCCTATGGGCGCCCTATTATCAATAATTCATCTTTGCAATTATTAATGAAACAATCTCCAGCTTCGATTGATCTTATCCAGGATACTTTTAGCCTTACTCAAGGAGAAAGAGATCTTCTTCTCTCAACCCAGGTTGGAGAGGGGATTTTCTTTGCCGGAATAAAACGAGTCGCTATCCAGGTTGTTGCTTCCTATATTGAAAACCAGATTATTACTACTTCGCCTTCTGAAGTTTTGAAAATTAAAAAAGCAAAAAGTGCTCTAAAAACAAAACAACATGGCGCCAACCGCTTCTAAAAAACTTCCCAACTTCCTTGCGCCAGACGCTTTACTCGCGTTTTTTGTTGCTCTCATGCTAGACTTAGGAGGAGTAATTTGCCTCCTTTTAGACCTGACCATTATTCTCTCTCCGATTGGATTAGTCGTTTCTCAAATTCTAGATATTTTAGGTCTTATTTTCTTTTCCCTCTGGACAATGCAAAGAGGAGGATCAATTAGCGGAAAAGCAAGTCACGTTCTAAAAAAATTATTAAAAAGGGTAGGTCTGCCAATGATAGTGGAATTGATTCCCATTGTCGGCGACCTCGCTTTTAGCTGGGTCGTCACTGTTTATTTAGAAATTAGCAAAAATGAATAAGAAAAAACTTATTTTAATTACCATCACGATTATCACTCTGCTTAGTTTGTTCTCTTTTGCTTGGGGAGAAACTGGAGACGGGCAGTCTGAAATTAAACTTGCTTCCTGGACCTCTAGCGCCATTAATTGGACTATTCGCTCGGTCGGGTTAATCTCCTTCCTTGTTTTAATCTATGGTGGTTTCGGCTACCTCGTGGCCGGAGGATCAACAACGGCCATGAGAACCGCCCGGACGAAAATAATAAGCGGGATAGGCGGGATGATTATTGTTTTAACCTCCTACCTCGTTCTTCAAACTATCAATCCTCAAATCCTAGGAGGTATTCCAAAAGTCTCCCAGAATCCAGATAATCCTATTACCCAAAACCCGCCACCGGAAGATCCCAGCCAACCATTCCAATACCAAGAAATACCCTTCGGGAGCTTATTGGAAACTCGAGTCTTAGCGAAGAACATTAGTTGTTTTAACGAGAATCATCAATTAGTTGATTGCCACAGCCAAAGCTCTATTAGCCAAGAAGAAAAAGAAACTGTCGCTAAAAAAATGAGCGAGGAGTTCCCCGAGCAATGGCCTAACGCTCAACCGAAAGACGCCGAAATAGCTTATCAATGTTATGC
>CAYTGH010000070.1:0-2031 GCA_964437355.1 uncultured Candidatus Saccharibacteria bacterium
AAAAGGGAAGTAGCAGTTTATCTTATTAAACCCCGAGGTGATGTATATAAATGAAAATAAAGCACAAAATAATCATCGGTGATTCAAGAAGGATGGAAGAAATCCCTGATGAATCGGTCCATCTTGTTATTACCTCTCCACCCTACTGGCAATTGAAAGATTATGGAAATACAAACCAAATAGGGTTTCACGATACTTATGAGAAATATATTAATAATCTCAATCTGGCCTGGAATGAATGCCATCGGGTTTTACACAAAGGCTGCCGTTTATGTATCAATATTGGCGACCAGTTTGCCCGTTCTGTTTATTATGGAAGATATAAAGTCATTCCCATCAGGACAGAGATAATAAAATTCTGTGAAAGTGCAGGTTTTGACTATATGGGAGCAATCATCTGGCAAAAAGTTACTACCTGCCATACAACCGGTGGAGCTACGGTAATGGGTTCCTTCCCGTATCCAAGAAGCGGAATTCTTAAACTTGATTATGAATTCATTCTGATTTTCAAGAAATGCGGCAACCAACCAAAAGTAAGCAAGGAAATTAAAGAAAAATCTAAATTAACCCAAAAAGAATGGAATCAGTATTTTGTCGGACATTGGAATTTTCCCGGCGAAAAACAGGATAAACATCTGGCGATGTTTCCCGAAGAATTGCCACGACGGCTGATTAAAATGTTCAGTTTTGTTGGGGACACAGTTCTTGACCCATTCCTTGGTAGTGGGACGACATCATTGGCGGCAAAAAATTTGCACAGAAATTCTATTGGGTATGAGATAAATAAGGATTTTCTTCCAGTCATAAAGCAAAAAGTTAATGTGAATTTTGAGATAATCAAACCGAAGAAATTAAAAATTGACCTTAAAGAAGAGATCAAAAAAATACCTTATGTCTTCAAAGACCCGATAAAGTTTGATAAAAAGATTGACCCCCGGAAATTAAGATTTGGCTCAAAGATAGATAATTCTCATTTTGAAAGAGAAACATATTATACCGTAAAGGAAATAATTAACTCTGAAATATTAATCTTAAATAATGGTTTGAGAATCAGATTATTGGGAGTGAAAGAAAGACCCGAAAAAAATGGAGAGGCACTCCGGTTTTTAAGAGAAAAAACTCGTGGGCAAAAAGTGTTTCTGAAGTTTGACAATATAAAATATGACAAAAAGAACAACTTGCTTTGCTATCTCTATCTACAGAACAAAACATTTCTAAATGCTCATTTGATTAAGAATGATTTAGCTGAGGTAGATACTGTGTTTGATTATAAATACAAGTCAAAATTTTTAGATGTGAGAGTATAAGGGTAAAAAAAATGGCAAAAGAATGGGTATTAAATAGCGCTATGAATCGTTTTCAATTAAACTTTAAGCGTAATGTTGGTGCCGTCTCGGAAGAAATCAGAAAGTGTACTCCAAAAAATTTGGATGATTGGAAGAAATACTATTTTACCAAGGTTAGATCAAAGGAACATATTGAAGAATTGGGAAGAAAATTACATGTTAAAATTACAGAAGTAATCTCTGCAGAAGTTGAAAATATTACCGAAGAAGATTGTATTGAGTATATGTATAATATGGTCATCAGCAGGACATTCGATGGATATATGACGGAAATAAAAACCATTTATGGCCAATTACAAGAAATTCTCAAAATAAAAATAGAACCAGCGCCAGACAAGTGGGACCGCCTATATAATGTCGACTTTTTTATTAAAATCAAAGATAAATATATTGGGATTCAAATTAAACCTGTTAGTGGAGTATCACATATTCCTGAAATGTTTAAAGAGCATAGATTGCAAGTTGTCACACATAAGAAATTTACAGAAAAATTTGGCGGTAAGGTCTTTTACGTAATTTCTATTAAGGAAGGAGATAAGAAAAAAATACATAATACCGAGGTAATTTCCGAGATTGAAGATGAAATTAAAAGGTTGCAAGATTGAAATCATTCCAGAAGAAAAATGATGAGAGTGAGATTTGCGCCGAGCCCGACAGGGTATCTACATATTGGTAATGTCAGGAC
>CAYTGH010000071.1:0-1917 GCA_964437355.1 uncultured Candidatus Saccharibacteria bacterium
TTTGCGAAAAAAGAAAACTTCCCGCATAGAAAGGATAGCCCTGAGTAACTAAATCTTTTGATTTTGTCGAATGTTGAGACCTAACCCCTTCTCCGATGATAAAGTCCTTGCCCCAGATGATACCTTTTTCTTTTTTGAATTTTCCCTCAACCTTAAAATCACCAATAAGGTAAATTGCTTCCAATTCTACCCCGTCTTTCTTAAAGATTAAGGTTTTTGGTTTTCTCGGTGATTTAAATAAACAACTTAATTCAATAAAGTTCCTTCCTTTTTTGGTTACCTTTGAAATATCAATTTTTTTAAAAGAAGTATCAACGTAATAACCTATATCTTTATATTTAATTATCTTGTCATTAACCTTGATTTTATAAATTTCTGGATTTTCCAGAATGAGATAAAGATTTTGTGGAGAAGAAAGTTCGCTGAAAAAGGAGAATCTCAAAGAAATATTTTGATTTTTTCCTTCTTTTTCCAGAAATCTTTGGACTTTCCAGACAGGAACTTTTTTACTCCAGGCCCTCATTCCTTTTTTCTTATAAGAAGCAAAGTCCAACGTAATTGCATTAGGGTCTAATCTTTTGCATTGCCAGTCGGCAATGAATTCCCCCTCCTCAATCCTCCCCCTTAATGGGAGTGAAGCCCCCGGAGGTAGGTGGGGCTGTAATTTACTCTTATCCAGCACCAATAGATGGGAACCGGTTTTGGGAAAGAAAAGATTGAAAGTGATTTTCCTGTTCTTATAATTTACCGGCATTTCTTTAATCTCTCCGGTAAGTGGGTCCCACTTCTCCAATCTTCCTTTTCCTTTAATCTCAACTTTGCTGTTGTATTCCTCTTTCTGGTTCGTGTTGGCTAAGAAATAAATTTCCTTATCTCCAACTTCTCTATGCTGATAATAGATAGAATCAATCTCTTCATTTTTCTCTTTTAGCGAAATATCTCTCACTAAAAATTTATCAATTATCTTCTTTAATTCCTTCTTCGATTGGTTGATGACCTCTATTCTTTTTAAAAATTTATTTAAGTCCTCATTTTTTTCTGCCTCGACCAAATAAGGTAAGGGTCTGATTGCAATTATCTTTCCTCCGTTATCCATAAATTCAGATAAAAGTTTAACGGTGTTTTTCCTTAAGGTAACTGCAGGAGGAATAATGATTAGCTGATAGGACATCTTGCCTACTTCAAAAAGATTTTTTTCTACTTTTCCATATTTTTCCAATAAGGATTCATCGCCAAAATCATAGTTGTAGTGCATCTCATAGAGATTTTTGGATAAGTTGACAAAGGAGTTGTTGAGTTCATCAACCTTCTTTGTATCCGAATGTTTATAAAGACACCAGGCCGACTCTATCGGGTGCAATACGAGAATATCGGCAACAAAATTTCCTTGACTCATGATGTAATTAAGCCGTCCAAAGTAGTCCTCTATCGGTTTATTATATTTCCAGTAGGGCTGCTGATAGGAAAGTGTAGGGGGATAATCTCTTTTCCGGTATCCCTTCATCGAATAGAGCCAGAGATGGGGACAGAAAAGATTTATTCCTAAGACGATATGCCAGTCACCAATCCATTTCCTTCCTTCAAAGGAAAAGTTCTGCCCTGAGCAGCCATAGAGTTCAGATAAAACTCTTTTTTTATTTAATTGGTGTGCTACAGAGGACACTTGTTTTAATGTAATGAGATTATCGATATTTCTCGATAGATGGTCAATACCGGGAATGTGCATATATTCGTAGTGGGGCATTGCGGACCCTAAATTGGTCATTTGCGAAAGCAAAGTATCCTCAGCATTATAATGGCCGGTGTAGGCAATTTTATGTTTCTCGCACCAGTTATAGATTTGTTTGCTATAAGCATTCAGAAACAATTCTGTTACTAATTTCCAGTAATGGTAACGAATCTTCTTATAATTGCCTG
>CAYTGH010000072.1:0-1604 GCA_964437355.1 uncultured Candidatus Saccharibacteria bacterium
ACATCTCCAAATTGTTCTTCCAATTCCAAAACATCTGAAAGAGTTACACACTTCTCAACTATTGCTACAAATCCTATGTTCATATTAATTCCTCCACAATTTCTTCTGCTGATTCTGGTTGTAATTCTCTTAAACAATTTTCCCTTGTGTCGTCGTCTGTGTATATTTTTATGTTCATTCTTCAATCTCCTTATTTTTAGTAATGTGACTACACTTAATACAAACAATATCTCCATTAACTCTTGCCCTTACATTAGTTGAACCACATCTTTCACATTTTTGTTTTTTGTATTCTGTTTCCATTGTATAAAAACCACACACACATAGTATTTAAATGTTTAGTTTTTGTTGTATTAACTTAGGAATAGGCACAAGTAAGGAGGAAAAAGAGTGTGGGAAACCCCCCTACCTGTTTTAATGGCGACCAAGAATATTGGTCTTGAATTTACCAACCTCTCCAAAAGTGGAGTATGAAGCTCCCTTAAATTAATGGGAGCAAATTTAATTAAACTTTTTGGATTGTAGCTAAGGATTTTACTTTTGAAATACTTGAAGCAATCTTTTTCTTGCTATCTTCTTCATATTCATAATCCTCAACCATAACTCTTACAGAGTTTCCAATTAAGGAATCTGTATCAAATTCTTTGCCTAAGTCCACATTGAAAGCTTGTAATACTTTCCCAAACTGATGATCTGGAGTTGCAACTTCTGGCACATAAGCTATATGAGATAACTCAACATCTTTTTCTTGATAGTTTATAGAAAAGATGAAAGCAACTCTTTTACCATACTGACCATCTGAAATATCTTTAACTTCTTTGAGTTTAGCTTCATATAAACCTTCTTCTACATGTGGTCTTTCAAAGTTCTTTGAACCTTCTGAGCTTGTATTGATTTTCATTTGTCTTTATACCTCCTTATATCTGTATGAATTTGATGTTTTAAGCTATTCTGAGCGACTTTAATCATTTTTCTTTATCCTTATTCATTCTTTCAACTACCCACCCAACTTGCGACACTTTTATTATCTTTTTTCTTTTCTTATACCTGTTAAAACAATCTCCACACATTAAATACTTTTCGCAATATTTCTCTTTGCCTTTCTTTATGTATTTATGGCATTTTTCACATTTCATTTTGCCCCCCAGTAGAAAGTTCTATTTTCTTCTTTCTTAGTTATTAGTTTTTTAAAAATTTCATTATTTTTAGATAATTTATTACAATTTGCTCTAACAGATGCTTCTCCTATCTTAATTTTATCTGCAATTTCTTTTACAGAAAAGTATTTACCTTCATTTTCTCTTAAGAATTTTAAAACATTTGCTTGGGTCATTTTGCTTTAAAGATGTATTCATCTCCACCATACCTTATTTTTTTCACTTTTCTAATAATTTCTTTATGTTTTGCTAAAATTCTACAATTATTTAAAATTGAACCCCTACTTTTTTTCAGTTTTTTAGCAAGTTCAATGGAATTTACCCATTTACTTTTATTCTTTGATAAGTATTTTAGGACATCTGCTTGGGTCATTTTATCAAAACCTCAAATTCTTCTCTGGAATACCCTGCTTCTTTTAATTCTTCATCTGTAAATTCTTTAGATTT
>CAYTGH010000072.1:1614-1842 GCA_964437355.1 uncultured Candidatus Saccharibacteria bacterium
AGGCATAAACACGAAAATCACGATACCCGCGAATCTTTGTATAAATTTAGAATTTCCTGCTCTTTTTCTGTTAATTTGGTAATGGTGGTATAGTTGGTAGTGGTTTGTCCCCTATATATATTTATATCTTCTAAACTTTTCAAGGTAGGAGTGACATAGCCATCATTACCATCATTACCACCCTTTTTAAAAATATATTCTTGCCTTGATGTTCTAACATTTCTATCT
>CAYTGH010000073.1:0-1826 GCA_964437355.1 uncultured Candidatus Saccharibacteria bacterium
GCGGGAACAAAATCACCAACCCGATCAAGGAAAATATGATATCAAACAATCGTTTTAGCATTGCATAATCTTAATCTTCAGGTGAGATTTTTCAATAAACCATCTATTTCTTGAGGAAATTTTAAGGCCTTACGATAAACTTTATTGGCCAACTTTTCATTATAAGTATGAGCAATAAGATTTCTTGCTTCCAGGAATTCAAACCAATCTTCTGGATTATCAATTATCTCTAATCTGGCTCCTTCTCTGGTGCAACTTTTCGGACTCTTACAATCTAAGCCCTGGTCGTGAACATATTGCTGGATTGTTTTCCAGGCAAGTTCAAAGGTAAATTCAAATCTTTGAATAGTAGCGTCTTTGTTCATTTGGGTTGGCTTGGCTTTTATCGCTTCTTTTAAGCTTTGGTTTGCCTTTTTGAGATCTCTAATCAGATTTTCTGACTTAGTCATAATTTTTTAATTTTTAATAAAGATACTTTTTTAAAATTGGGAGAGACCAGAGAAAAATCGACAAGATCAACCTTGTAGGGTAAGTCAGATTCTTCTAACGCTTCTTCAATCAAAATTTTAGTTTTTGAGGATAAAGATTTTTTGCCCCGAATTCCTACATCATAATCGCTATATTTTTGTGCTTTTCCGGTAGCCCTTGAGCCAAAAATAAAAAGTTGATATTCCTTAGGGTCCAAGAACTGAAAGATAATGTTCTTGATTTCCTTCTCGGGATTTTTTGATTTTTTTTTCATTTAAGTTAAACTACACTGTCAAATTTTACCATAAGATTCCTCTGCAGACAATTACTTTTGATTCCGCAAAATGTTTTTTTCTTATCTTTTAAGTAGATTCAAAAATTCTCGGGGTTTAATAATCTCAATCTTTCGGTAAGATTTTATTGTAAGCAGGTCATCATCTCCAGTAATTATATAATGAGCATTTCCTGAGATAGCGGTATCAATAATTTTATCATCATCATCTCGACAAATATGGGTAAGATATTCCGGGAGCGTATGAATTATATTTAGAGTTAACAATTCCTGCCATTCTCGAACAAGATTGGGAGGAAAAACAAACTTTGTTCTCAATTTAGTAATGAGTTCTGCCAGTATTTCTGGAGAAATGACAAGTTTAAAGAGTTTTTCTTTTCGCCAGAAATTAAGTAATTCAAGAGGGATCCCCCCGTAGAGTATAGCCGAAAGAAAAATGTTGGTATCAAAGACAGCCCTAAATTTAGACACTCTTAATAATCCTTTCTGTTTCTTCTTCGCTTAATTTTTCTGGATCGTAACCACGCTTGCGCAACCACTCCCTGAAGAAAACTTGAGATTTTTTTATGGCGACATCAAAACGTTCATTCCAGCGTTGCTGGTTTCTCTTTTCATTTGCCAGGTATTCCGCATAAGGAATGATTACCGCCTCTGGCTTGCTGCCTCGTGCCAAAATAAAGGATTCCCCTTCCTTTTTTATCTCATCAATGATAGACTTCAATTTAATTCTTGCTTCTGTAACACCAATTACTTTTCCCATTGTCTTCCTCTCCATTTTACTTTACATTTTAGCATACATTATATTAATTATCAAAAAGGTTATTCTATTGTATATAATTCATTCTTATTGATTGGGCATTAAAACAACACCTCATTAACCTTCCCCACCTTGTGCCTCTGGCTTAAATTTCTATTCTTTGACTAAGGCGCCAAGGTCATATTCAAGATCACGAGAATTTATTCTTCCAACTCTTTTTTGAAAATACAGAAAATCAAATAGGGCTTTGGCTTTGGTTGCCTCTTGAATAAGATAATCTCCTTTGCCAATAGTGTCATAGCCATAAAA
>CAYTGH010000074.1:0-1800 GCA_964437355.1 uncultured Candidatus Saccharibacteria bacterium
AGGACATTGCTACTTTCTAAAGATGAATTTCATAAATTTCTAATTGATCCATTAATGCCAAAGTTACCTGAAAAACTTACCGCACTATCAGATGCTTTATCCGTAATGGGAATGGTAATACCGTCTGCAAGTGATGTTGAAGAGAAAATAAATTTACTTAAATCTGAGATTGCCGCAAAGAAAGCGGCACAAGAAACACTGGAAATTATCTCACAGATTTTCGACTTGGTAAAGAATCTACCCATTTCATTAATTGTGCTTTTTGTAGACATTGCTTCCTCGTTTTCTAAAGATGTCCTGTCTTTAAGAGGGGAAGTATTTTTAAACCCGGAAACTAAGGAAAGAGTCCTTAAAGCATCAAGGACTGCTCAACAACTATTAGAACAAGCAACTAAACTTGGTGATATATTTTATTCTCTAAAAAATATTGAACAATCTCAAGTAAAGGAATCATTAGATGTATTAGTGTTTTCTGGACTTTTTTCTATCTTCACTCCAAAATACCATAAGGCAAAGAAATTTTACAAAAGCATCGCATCTAAAAAATCCTTTAAGAAAACAGATGTTCTCCTGAACTTGTGGGAACTAGAGAAGTGGTTTGCTGAATCTCAAGAATTTCGTAACAACAAAGATATGCAAACCATCCTCGGGACTCATTTTGATGGGATTGAAACTAACTTCACTCCATTTCTGCAACTGCTTACTTTTTACGACAAAATTGATAGCGATTTAAGGGGTATTGAGTGCACTTACTTAAGAAAGATTTTGTATGAGGCTCCCCTTTCAGCATTTATAGATATTCCTAAAATTGACGAAAAACATCCTATTAGAAACTTAAAAGAAAAAAACCACGAAGAATTAGTTGAAGTAATTGCATCATTAGAAATCAAACTGTCATCTTATGAAAATAGCAAAAAAACAATAGTAGAAAGTTCGGATTATTTAAAACCCGATAACGTTCTCAATCTAAAAGAATATTCATCCTTTGTGCTTTCATTAAAGAAATTCCAAGATGAATGGAATAAACTCAAAGCGGATGATTTAATTAGAATGCTTCTGGGGGATTATTTCGACGGGCCGCTTAGTTTGCCGGATTCACTTAAGCCATCATTTGAACTATTAGACAGTATGCAACTTATACCGAAAGAATCTAAAAATTCATTGCTATCAGCACTCATCAATGATCAAATAAAAAAAGGACTGGATATACTAGATTCTGTGGTATCTCATGATACTTCTGCTATTTTTAGCCTGCATGAAATATCAGATTTAATAAACATTGACCCGCAGCAACATTTCAGCTCATTTAACAATACAGAATTAAAAGAATACTTTTTCGAGGCTTCTGAAGACAAGGGAGGTTTAATTGCTTTTTCACAGTTTTACTCTAGCAAACTTGATTTGTCTGATGAAGGGTATGGTCATGTAATAGATTATCTACTAACTTTGCCAAGAGGATTAAAGAATCTACCCAAAATATTAGATTCATTAATCGGACAGGCGTTAGCCAAAGAAGCATATTCAACACATGGAAAAGTTCTTGCAAGTTACAATGGTGTGAAATTAAACGGCTTACGCAAGAGAATTGCAGAACTTGATAAACAAATTTTGCTTTTATCACGCAAAAGATTGCGGTCAAAATTAATATCAGAAGCATCTCCCCCTCCCGGAAATCGGTCCAGACGGACAAGTGAGTGCACAGAAATGGCTCTTTTGAACAACGAAATGGCAAGAGTGAGAAGATTTTTGCCTGCACGTGAATTAACTAAAAGAGCAAGTAAAGCGCTCCTTGAAATAAAA
>CAYTGH010000075.1:0-1752 GCA_964437355.1 uncultured Candidatus Saccharibacteria bacterium
CCGCCAATGAGAATGAGAATAATTCGAACAATGGCTCCTAAAATCCTAGAAATGGAATTGAAAGTAAAAGCGGAAAAAAATCTTTTGAAATCAAATCCCCGACCATAAGATTCGTGGTACTTGCGCCAGGGATATATTAAAGTTTTTAGTAAAAGAGGGATAGAAAAAAAGCTGAGATTGAAGCGCAGAAAATTACCAATAATTTTAAATAAAGCGCGAGGGCTTTCGATGTATTGCCATCGCAACCAAGTTAAGAAAAAATTTTTGTCCTTATCGCAAGAATAATATTTTGCTTCAGGCATTTTTTTGAATAATTCCTAAAGAAATTAAATCTTGGTAAACATCATCAGGAATGGCAATCTTCTTCCCTTCGGAACTCTGTCCCGGATAACGCCAAGCACTAATCATTCGAATTTTTGAGGTGTCTATCGCAAATTCTTTCTTTTTGGGACCCACGGAATGAATTTTCTGATACATAATCCAAATTTCATAAGGGTGATCTCGAGAACCCGCCTTTTGCATAGCCGCCACTGTTTCGGGAGCAATGCCTTCTTCGACTCGATCGGGATGATATAAGACTCGTTTGACTCTCTCTTCAGAAAGGCGGTAGAATATCATTTTCTGCTGAGCATGATTGGTCCAGGTGATACGAGAACTATTCTGAAATTTCTTAATCATTGCTTAATCAATTTTAACAAAAACTCTAAGAATTGCTACTCTTAAAAAAGAAAATGCCTTCTTTCCGTCTTGAGCATATAAGACAGGTGCGGCCTTTATCCAAATTAGCCACTTTGAATAGGACGTTATAGCTGTCGACAATCACTTTCTGGGTCATAGTTTCTTCAATTTCTCAAGGCTTGCTATTTCTATAAAAGTCCTTAAAATAAAAGAAGCTAAAGGAGGTAGAAATGCGCTCTTTAAAAAAGCAAACACCGAATCTCTTGACATTATCAAGGCTACTAATGGCACCCGTTATCTTCTGGTTAGTCATTAGAGGAAATAACTACCAAGCAATATTATTCATATTGTTAGGTGCAACTAGCGATATTTTAGACGAAGTCCTGGCAAGGAAATTCGATGCGTGTTCATCATTTGGCAAGGCGGAATAATCTCAAAAACTTCACAACGGCCTAAGGTAAAACTTAGGTCGTTTCTTCTTTACTAATAGAATTTTACAAAATCTTATAAAAAGGCGTAGAGCAAGAACCCTACGCCTTAACGCCATTGGTTAATGATTATTTTCTTCGGAAGCATAACCGATAAAGGGAAGCTCTCGAAATCTTCCGTCCTTATCTAGGCCGAAACCAACTACGTAAAGATCTTCCGTAAGCTGAAAACCAACATAAACGGGCTGGACAGCTTTCTCTCTTCGAGGCGTCTTGTCGATTAAAATATACAAATCCAAATCAACCGGCTTTTTGGCTCGAAGGAGATTAATAATGCAGGAAGCTGTTATCCCGGTGTCAATAATATCTTCCACCAAAACAACGTGAGCCCCCGCAATTGACCTTTTAGTATCTAGAAGAAATCGAATTTCCTGAGGTTCGGTACCATTAAGATAACTCGATACGGAAACCTCATCTTCTTGGATACATCCATAATAACCCGCTCGAGCAAGACGAAGACCTACTTCATCGGCGAGTGCTGTTCGGTAACGGATGGCTCCACTTAGGACAGCAACAAAAATCAGTTTAAAATCATCCCCTTCTCGCTTAAGCAGGGGAAGATATTTCCCCATAATTCGAACAGCGG
>CAYTGH010000076.1:0-1706 GCA_964437355.1 uncultured Candidatus Saccharibacteria bacterium
GTATTCCATAACTCCTCCTTTTTATTCTATGATTTCCATCCCGTCCATGTAGGGCCGGAGAGATTTGGGAATTAAAACGCTTCCGTCTTCCATTTGATTATTTTCCAGAAGCGCAACAACAGTTCTTGCAAGAGCCACACCAGAGCCATTCAAGGTGTGCACAAACTCTACCTTTTCTGTCCGACTCCCCACACTTCTATATCATAGCACTTTGCCGCTGCAAATGAAATGTCTGTTGTGTTTAGCACAATAACCCTGTACGGAAGTTCCAATTGACGAAGTATTTCTTTTTTGCTTAAGAGCTTCTACATTTCCGAGTAATAACCTTCTTTCATCATCAATACCTAATATTTCGTCAATATTCACTGTCATATTTCTGGCTTTTATAGCCTTCTTTACACAGCTTGTTTTTTCTCTTATAAATTTTATGTCCAGCATGATATTAACTCCCACAAAACTACTCCGCATTATGAACAACATTTAGGTCTTCATTTTTAGCTGTTTGAACATCAATAAACCTATTGTCATACCAGCATCTGATTTCAGATATGTTAGTTTTCTCGTCAGGGTAAATGCGCAGATTAACCTTGCTCCCAATAGGAGCCCCGCTAATTTTCAATAAGGCCTAATAAGAGCGAAGCTGTCACCAGGAGCAAAGTAAGGCCTTTTTCAAGGCTAAAACCGCCCGTTTTTTTAGACGACAAATTGACCGCTAATGGTATTCTCTCCTCCATATTAGGCCCTGTAGCGCGTTTTGTCGCAGCGCATGCAGCATTAGAAGAGGGGAAAGGATTACAAAATTTTATTTGACAAATGTAGTATTTTGTAGTAATTTAGTAAATAAGGAGGTACTAGTATGCCGTCAGGAGTATCAAAAATAACAAGACATTTTCAGGTAACAATTCCAAGTTATATTCGTAAGATAGTTGATCTTCATGAGGGGGACCTTATTGACTTTGAAGCATTAAATTCAGGAGAAATTATACTTAAACCTGTTCACATGGTAAAAAAGAGTCAGTCCTATTATTGGACAGATAAGTGGCAGAAGGGAATTAAGGAATCAGAAAAAGCCCTGGAGCGTGGAGAGTTTGAGGTTTTTAATAACATAGATGAGGCAGCAAGGAGTTTCTCGCGTGATAAGAAAAATAGTAATTCCTAAACCTGTCCGAAAAAAACTAAAAAAACTTCCTTCTCATATACAAGACAAATTTTGGTTCTCGTTGAAAAAGACAATAGAAAATCCGTCATATCCTTCACTAAGACACGGGAAGCTTGAGGGAACAGAGCATTGGGAATTCTCGCTTACAATGAACTATAGGGTAACTTATAGATTGGAAGTGGACAAATTAATAATTTTAAATGTCGGGAAACACGAGGATGTGTTTTAGTTTCTTTCTGCGTGGATTAAAATTTTATTGTATCGTCTTCAAAATGTGGCATCTTAAGCAATATAAAACTTATGGGATATCAAATTAAATTTAAGCCTAGAGCGCTAAAGGATTGTAAGAAGATGGGGTTCTATGTCTAGAACCCCTTTTACGTATTTCTTAAAATTGATTTTTCCAAGTGGGATTTCTAATCTCTTAGCAACAAATTCTATATCTCCCTTGGGAAAACGCAGAATCAGTGAGCTTTTATAAGAAAATTAGGGATAAAATCCTGAATCCTATGGAACTTTTTCCCTAAATGTTTAATTTTACCCAATA
>CAYTGH010000077.1:0-1699 GCA_964437355.1 uncultured Candidatus Saccharibacteria bacterium
CAATGCCTGATATCCACTGGGGTTACGGTGCGCCCATCGGCGGAGTTGCAGGATTCGATGCTAAAGATGGCGTTATCGCTCCCGGAATTATCGGATATGACATAAATTGCCTTGCGGGAGATACGAAAATTCTTACTCAATATGGGTATTATCTAAAAATTGACAATCCTGAAAAACGCTTTCAATTTTTGAGATGCTTTAATCTCTCAGTTGCCACTCCTTCCTCTACTAAAATTACCAGGTTCATAAAGATTAAACCAAAAAACAAAGTTTATCGTATAACTACTGTCAGAGGTCATAGAATAGTTGCTACAGAAGACCATCCTTTCTGGACACCTACAGGTATGGTTTTATTAAAAGATTTAGAAGTTAAGGATAAAGTGGCAATATATCCTTTTGAAGGTATTCCCTATGAAGAAACCTCCAATGAAATTATTGTTGATGAAGAGAACATTAAAAAATTTTTCCTGAAGTTATCCAGGAATCCACGTGGTCACGGGCTTCAACAAATTCTCAATCAATTGAAAAGACGAAAACTTTTACCGCTTTGCTATAATTCATTGGCTTTACCTATTCTTCTGAAATTGATGGGCTATATCTTCGGCGATGGAACGCTTTGCTTTAGTCAAAAAAAAGGTAAAGGGCAAACTAATTTCTACGGAGAAAAAGAAGACCTGCAGGAGATAGAGAAAGATATTGAAAAATTGGGATTCAAATCTTTGCTTACTGAGAGAAAAAGGGAACACAAAATTAAGACCCCTTATTCCGTCTATGAATTTGAAACTGTGGAAAGATGCTGCCACCTTGGTGGAACCTCTATCGCAATCCTTTTTGCTGTTCTTGGCGTTCCTTACGGCAATAAAGCAAAACAGGATTATGGTTTACCCTCCTGGATTAAAAAAGCACCTCTCTGGCAGAAGAGGTTGTTCTTATCCACATTCTTTGGCGCTGAACTGTCAACACCAAAGTTTTATTCCTTAAGAAATTATAACGCCTATTGTCCGATTCTCTCGATGAATAAGAGAAAAAAATATCTTGAGAGTGGAAGATTATTTCTTGAGCAGATTAGCGATATACTGGAAGAATTTGAGGTAAAAACTCTTAAAATCAGCCAGAGAAAGGAGATTACCTATAAAGATGGGGATGTTTCTTATCGCTTGCGTCTGATTCTATCGGGAAGGACAAAAAGTTTATTGAATCTTTACGGTAAGATTGGCTTCGAATATAATAAAAAACGTTCTTTTTCTGCAAATCTGTCCCTGGAATTTTTAAAATTGAAGAAAGCGGTAATTTCAAGGAGGGATAGAACTTCCATCCTGGCGAGGGAACTTCATAATAATTCCGGACTTGGTGCGAAAGCCATTTATAAGAAGTTATCAAACCCCTGGATAAATTCGCGTTTCATTAAGAGGTCAATTTATGAGGGAAGAAAAACCGGAGCTCGCGTAGCTTTCTCTCTACCAAAATTCAATGAATTTGTAGAAGAATTTTCTGCCGGCGATTCAGGAATGGTATGGGATGAAATAGCAGATATCAAGCAGATTCCCTTTAATGATTGGGTTTATGATTTCAGCGTAGTCCATCAAGACCATAATTTTATTGCTAATAATTTTATTGTCTCTAATTGTGGGATCCGGCTATTGCGGACAAACTTAAAGAAAAAAGACATTAAGGGGAAATTGCAGGAATTAATTGATGG
>CAYTGH010000078.1:0-1617 GCA_964437355.1 uncultured Candidatus Saccharibacteria bacterium
GTTGCGTTTCTAAGAAACTCTTTTCTTGCTGTGTGTATTACTATAAAGCAATACTTTTTTCTGTTTAAATCGTGGACTTTGTCTATTACTTCTTGTTTTGGCTTTGCCATTATACATTCAAGGTCTGTGAAACATTGTCCTTCACATAATGTGTTATCCAAGTCTACTGCTACAACAGAGTTATCTTTAATTATCATTTTTATCACCTCCTATTCAATTTTTAATTTACTTTCTCCCTTTTCCTGTTTTTTGTGGTGTCTTACAACCACCTCTTCCTTTGTTAGCTCTTGTTCCTTTTCCACTTCCATCTCTTTTTGGTGTTCCTTTTGTTGCCATATCTTTATTTGTTATTTAATAATTTCCTTTAGGTTTACTTTTTAAAATTTCCCAGTCAGGATGTTTATCTTCTGTCTTATAAGAATTTTTAAAACAAACGATGTTAATCTTTTCTCCGGAAACCTCAATATAACCAGACATAAATTTACCCTTGTCTGATTCTTTGTTCCAGAGCGCTCCTAATTGATTTGGATCTTTAGGCATAATTTTTTGGCGATTCATATTTCAAACCGCTTATTATTTTTTTTAATGTTTCTTGATCTGTTGACCCTTGATAAGTTATATCTTTTTCGTTAGCACAAAACAAAAGCCCTGATCTGAATTTTTCAAAATTCATTTCAATAGGGCTTGATTCCTTTGGCTCATTTTCTTTTATTTCTAATGGTCTTGGGGTTATCATTTCCTGATGAACCAAAGATTCTATTTCTAATTCGCGCATAAATCTTCTAACAGTAGGACTTTGATTAGTAAAGATCAAAGTATATTCTCTTTTAACATTTTCCAATGTCTTGAAGGCATCTTCCAATTTAAAACCAGTAATATAAAACACTCTCTTATCTTGTCCTCTCTGTCCAATAAAAAAATAGATTCTTAATTCTTGATCCTCTTTTCTTGTCAAGATAATATTATGTTTTGTTTTTTCATTTGTCATAAAATCTATTTATTGTTTACTCTGTTACTCTATTATACCACTATATTAAAAAGGTAGTCAATTGTTAATAACTCTTCCCTCTTCTTCAATTTTCTTTCTAATAATTTCTAGAAGCTCACGATTTTCTTTTAACTTTGCTTCGTCTTGAGCTAATAACATTCCTGCTGTATAGTCCTTTTTCATTTTAATCCCGGCGACAACTGTGTCTTTCTGTGGATAAACAATTTCGTTAGGATCTAATAGTTTCATCATTTCAGCTTGAATCTCTACACTTACGGCAGAATCTAAAATCTTTGCATAGAGATCCTCTAGCGCTTGAATTAATGATTACATAAATTTATTTTGCTTTAGTTTCTTTAATTTCGTTCCAACACTTTTTACAATATTTAGGATGCTTTGTATAATAAGCCCCGTGCTTTTTATTGCAATGTGGTTCATCACATACTTTGGTATTGGATAATAAGACAAGACACCTTTTACATTTCTTCTTTGAACATTCTGGACATAGCCAATTTTTAGCAGATATTTGTTTCCAAGTTATTGATGTCCAAATGAGTATAGCTTTCTTTTTCCCTATCCCACCAAACATTCTTTTCTCTTGATGGGCCACGCTAGTTTTTCCACACATA
>CAYTGH010000079.1:0-1610 GCA_964437355.1 uncultured Candidatus Saccharibacteria bacterium
ATTTGAAGGAATGATAATTGGTATTGGAGATACTGTTGACACTGTTGCAAGGATAAGAGCAGAGGCAATAAAAATGTTTAGAGAAAATCCAGAAATGGCAATTTCACAAGGAATAACAGATTCAGATGGTTATCCTTTAGACACAAGAAAAGAATGGTCAGCAGGAAGACCTAATAAAGGATATGCAAAACCTCTTCCAGAACATAGCTTCCTAAGAACCATTTTCGGTGTAGCTTTAAAGAAAAACATTGAAAATAGTGTAAGGTTTTTCACATTAAACCTTAGTGGTGAGATAGCAAAAGATGATACTATTCCAATATTCAAACCAATTACTTTTAGGGCAATAGATAGAACACCTCCGGAATTAAAAGATACTCAATATAAATTGAACTCTTCAATGTTCACAGATTTCACTATTGATGAATCATTAAAAGTTCCACCTTTAGATGTTTTGATAAGTAACTATTGTGGTAGTATGAAAATAAATATATCAGATTTAGATGGTTATCATGACGAAAATGCAGATGATTACAATCGTCTTGCAATTGTTGAAGGTGATGTTACAACATTAGTTTTAGAACCAACTTCAGTTGGAAGTAAAAGATTGGTTTTAGATTCTGAACAAGAAAAATTTGATTTAGAATCACCAGGAACAACTTGTTGGGTGCCAGAAAGAATCAATATTGATTTTGCAGAACAAAGTAAAATAGTTGTTATTGGAAGAACCACAAGAGGAAAGAAGTTAGATGACCAAGGTGTTCCAACAGAAGAACCAGGTGATGTAATGATAAATGTCTTCGGACTTTATCCTCTACCTGATTATAAAATTCAACCAAATGTGAAAGAATTGACAGAAGAAAACACTAAAGTTGAAGAGGAAGAACCTACTGGTGAAGATGAGTTTCACGGTAAAGACCCAGCTGACCCAACTGACAATCCACCAAAAGAAGAAACACCTTCAGGAGGAGACTGGTAAATAATAAATTTTTTATTTTTTTTATTTTTTATAATTAAAAACAAGGAGAAAAAAATGGCAAATGATAAAAATATAGTAAAATCAAAAGAAGAAGAAAAGAAAAGAGTAAAGTTAATTGATGGTGAATTACTTAAGAAAATATGTACTGAATTAACAGAAGTTTTAGAAAAATATAAGCTAAGTGATGGTGAAATATCTTATGTTGTTACATTTTTGTATGAAGGAATTAAGTATTTAAATGAAGATGTAAGAAAACAAGTAATAATTTCATCTAAATTACAACTAATCAAAAAGAAAATAATGGAGGAAGTAAAGAAAAAAGACTTATAAAATGGACTGGGAAAAACAAATAAGCAAAGAGAATAAGGAAAAGATAAATGAAGCTAAAGAAATGGCAATACCTGTTGAGATAGAATTCAAATCTCTTTCTGAAGTAGAAAAGAAAAGAGGACTAAAGGTAGGAATTTATGGAGATTTTGCAACAGGAAAAACTCATTTTGCTTTAACAGCACCTGAACCAATATTCATAATTGATACTGAAATGGGAGCATCTCCTCTTGCTTATCAATTCAAAGAGAAAGACATTAAAGTATTAGATGTAGCAGAGAAAGATGGAAGTAAAAGTTATGAAAAA
>CAYTGH010000080.1:0-1609 GCA_964437355.1 uncultured Candidatus Saccharibacteria bacterium
GCAATAATCTCTCTCAAAACTAACTTTTTCTTATCCATAACAACCTCCTATTTAATTTTTAATTTACTATCTATATAGAATACTCTTATAAAATTATTTATCAAGATATGTCTCTAGATTGTAAAATCCATATCTTGCCTTTTTTGTCTATCACCCATTCTATATCCTGCGGTCTCCCTATAAATTGTTCTACCTGCTTACAGATTTTAATTAACTCTTTGTTTTTAGGGTCAGGTTCAAAGAGCATTTTATCGGTAAAGCATACTCCCACTAATCCCTCAATCGCTTCTTGGATAATTACATTCATCTCTACTTTGCTCTTATAACCTATTTTCTCAGCATAAAGTTTTGCCTTAGGACTTGTAGCTGATTTTCCAACTAATTCAATTTCCTTTGGTTTGGTTATGTAGCTCTCAAAAATCCCCGCCCAAGAATGTTTGCCGTCTTCTATGTTTGCCGATGACCTTACTATAAGTTTGCTATTTGGCTTAACAACTAAAAAATCAGGAACGGGAAATCCGTTGTTTTTTAACCTTTTTAATACCGTGTGTTTCATAATGAAGACGCTCTAATAATCTTATCAGTCCAGCTTATTGCTATTATCCTCTCACCGGAAGTTTTTGCCTTTTCAAACAAGCTAAATGGAGATTTTAAACTGTCAATCCATTCTTCATCTTCTATACTATTAGTTTCAAATAAATGCTCTTTTATGTTGTTAATCATTATTTTACCGATTCTAACAAGAATCTCATTATCGCTTTCTATGGCTTTAAAATCTAAGTTCTTATATTTTTGGAGGAAGTTATCTATATCGTTAATTACTTCCCCATAAACCCAATTCAAACCAGTTATTGGCGTTCCTTTCTTAAAAACCTTTGTAGCGTTATCTATTTGAACGCACGGGATATTTAGCTCTCGGCAAATAATAGAAGCGTGTGATAACAATCCCCCTTCCTCAACTATGACCGCTTTTGATTTTAGAATGTATTCTATTGCATCGGGGGTAGCTTTTTTACAAACCAAAATATCCTTTCCTATTTCTCCTTCTATATTACCTCTACTTAGTATTCTCATAACTTCATTGATAATATCTTTATAATAAAAAAGCTCTTGTTTTACAAGAGCTTGGTAAAAAGTTACGAAGAATTTCGGTTAATTCTGATAACCCCGCGATACTTGCCGTTACATTTTGGACAAATTGCCTCGACTACAATGTAATGCCTACCATCTTCTTTATTCACTAATTTTATTCTTTGTAAATCCAAGAAGATATGACACTCTGGGCAAATTACTTCCAATTCAACGCTATGCGGTTGTTTTCTGTCTTTCGTCATAGTGAGTTTCATAATAAACTCCTTTCTTTTTTAGTTTTTAAATATCTGTTCACATTCTATAACACTTATTACAAAATGTCAATACTCTGTACCGATTCAATAATTTCGCAATATTTCAAAGTTTCTATTAAAGCTTAATTCAAATTAAATAAGGGACGTTGAACGTCCCTTATAGTGTTCCGATAGCAAGTTCCTCTGTCGCGGGCAAACCCTTGATTACCGCTTTCTCCACTGTTTAGCGCGACGAGCGCTTTTAAGGCCCGGGTGTTTCCGCT
>CAYTGH010000081.1:0-1608 GCA_964437355.1 uncultured Candidatus Saccharibacteria bacterium
GGATTTGTGCTCCCCCAATTCCTTCTCCACCTTCTTCAATTTCTTTTTTTAATTGTTGTATGTTTTTAAATTTTATTTTTTCTTTTTCTTAGCCTCTCTTTTCTTTTGTTTTGTTGCTTTCATCTTTTGGTAGTCTTCTGGAGTCATTACATTATCTATGTATTTCTTCATTTTTTATTTTTTAAAAATTCTTTATTTCTTTTTAAGCATTCCAATAAAATCTCATTCCCTCTAACAAAATCACAACCACAAATAAAATATAGCATATTTTCCATTCTTCCAATAAATTTTTCATTTGTTTCTTTATATAGTTTTGAATTTTTGAATTTCTTTATTTCTTTTTCCATTTTATTTTGTGAATATGGTGACCTCGTCTGCGGTTAAGCAGTTTCAACACCAAACAAGCAGGTTTTACACCTTCTTGCATTTTGTTTTCAAAGCGAACCGACACGCTTTAGCTTCTTGCTCCGTAGGCAAGTGGGTTACCATTACCCAACAGGTCCTTGGTGGACCTGGGAGGAATCGAACCTCCAATAGCCAGTTGTTGTCTATTGACTGGATTTGAACCAGCAACATCAATCTTATGAGGATTGTGCTCTAACCATTGAGCTACAATAGGAGGGAGTATCACTCCCCAAGAGTCGGTCTATGGTTGAAAACAGCTGCACATGGCATTCTTGTTTTTCATGCTGCCCCGAGGTCATAATGAGTAAATAGTGTTTATTACTATTCACCCTTTTGGTCTTTGCTTATTTCCTTAAGCGATGTTATTCCAGCTTCAATTTCTGCAATAACTTCTTTCTTATCTTTAATTTTCTTCTCTTGAATCTTATTGTATCTTGCAAGTTCCTTACTTAATAATTCTTTTTTATCATTTTCTGATTTCTTCCATTCTTGGAACCTTACTTCATAATTGTCTTTATCATCTTTCATCGCTTCTTCAAGGAGGATTTTAGCTCTTGCAAAATCATCATTAACCATCTTGAGGTTAACTTTTCTTTGTTGCTCTCTGTCCCTGAATTCAATTTTGTATACTTTTTCTTTTGCTTTGATTTCTTCTTCAGTTTGAGCAATCTTTTTTTCTTCCTCAAAAACATGGGTATCTTTGTCTCTTTCTAAGTTTGCCAGTTTTTCTTTTTGATTAATCTTTCTATTGTTGAGCTCTTCCATAATGCCATATCTGCTTTGTGTTTCTGCCATATTATTTTTTACCTCCTTTCAGCTTTTTACTTTTTGGAATTATTCTTTTGTCTATTTCATTAAACAAATCTTGGGCTTTTCTATTATATTCTAAAAGGTCTTTTATAAATTTGTCTTGTAAATTCATAATTGGATTATCTATTAGCATTATAAAAATTCCACCTAACATAAAACCAACAATAGTCCAACCAAAAGGAGAAGAATTATATAAACAAATAACGAGGTTTATACAAAATATCATCCCCCAAAATACTAACAGGATTTGTCTAATTCTTTTATTCTCCATTTAAATCCCTCCAACGTTCTTCACAATACTCTTTAAATTCATCAGATTTTTCATCAAATGATTCTTTTATAAAATCTTCTTTTAAATCTTTCATATTATCTTGAATCCAATCTTCTTTTCTT
>CAYTGH010000082.1:0-1564 GCA_964437355.1 uncultured Candidatus Saccharibacteria bacterium
TTTAAGCCTTACGTCGGAAAAATTAAAAAAAATAAAATAGGATCAATGATCTCCATGGCTACAGGTAAAACCCTTGGCTTCTCCCTTTTCAACCTTCAAAATAGAGGAACTTTGTATATCGGAGCAAGTACAAAAGTTTATGAGGGAATGGTTATCGGGACCGCCGCTAAGGGAAAAGACTTAACTGTTAATCCAACCAAAGGGAAACAATTAAGCAATATGCGCGCTTCGGGCTCTGACGAAGCAATCATTCTAACCCCACCTACGAAACTCACTCTTGAGAAGGGGATGAGCGTTATGCACGAAGATGAATATCTAGAAATCACTCCTCACAGTATCCGTTTAAGAAAACAATTCCTCACGCAACACGAAAGGGTCCAGGCTAAGCGCAAGAATAAAGCTCAAGAAAAATAATTTTATTAAAATCTACTCAAACTCGATACAGAACACAGAACAACTCGCCAAAAAGCGAGTTGTTTTAAGATAAGCGAGATGTATTATTTATTTTTTTTCTTTTTAGCCTTTTCCGCTAGCATGAGTCGTTTGATCTCAAGCCTTTTTTTGCTTTTATGAGAATGAGTTTTCTTCTTATCCCCTATCCCTTTTCTTCTTTTAGACATACTAAATATTTAGTTAATTAAATTCTAGGCACGCTAATAAACCTTTTTCGCTCGTCTTTCAAGCGTTGACAACATATCATCATTGATGAATAAAGACTATCTCTTAGTGCTGCGATATCAAAATTGTTCCTTGTCTGATTTCGCGCAAATAATAATCTCGCTACTTATTTAAGAACTCTTATTATCAATCGCTAATTCTATATTTTATATTCTTCGGCAGAACCGCGCGTTTACTTTTAATATCTCTCTTAAGGTAAAAACGAGGTTTACCTATAACGTCAAAGATAGTTTCATAAGGTTCAAATGATACCATCTCTTCTCCAAAACTAAGATTGTCTAAGTCTCTTAAAATTAATAGGAGAATAATCAAAGTTGAGATTATGGTCCCTGATAAAAACACAGAAGAGATTCCCGGCGAGCGAGTTATAAATAAAGAGAAAATAAGGATTCCCGCAAGAAACAAAAGAATCATCCACTCCATCTTATCTAATTTGTCCTTACCGTACATAAATAATTTTTCCCGAGCAGTAGTAATTTCATTCAAAAGGGGTAAAAGGTTGGCATAAGTTTCATCCTCCTTGATTGTTTTCAATTCTTTGACTTCTTTAAGTGATTTGATAATATTATTAAAATAGGGGTCAATTTTACCATAATCACCCCACTCTACATAGAAAAATTGTCTAACGTATTCGTCAATAAGTTCCCGCTGTCCGTCGGCCCACTTCTTATGGCGAGGGAAACTACCTAATATCTGAACAAAGAAAAAATATGTCTGCAATCCACTTACTTCAACCGCAACATTTTCTCTGATTTTCTGAAATCGACTCCATAAATCAGTGATAAAGAATCCGACCAAGATTGCAAAAAGTAATCCTACCATGCCAAGGATCGTCCCAATGTTTTCTATAGGGTTTTCACTAATAGGAATAAAAATAACAAGCAGA
>CAYTGH010000083.1:0-391 GCA_964437355.1 uncultured Candidatus Saccharibacteria bacterium
GTTCTCCCTTGCATTCCAGAATATTTTTGCCTTAGGGCTTGTTGAGAAGTTCGTGAAGGTAATCGTTTAGTAGTTCTTAGAATGTTATCTCTTGCAGATTTAGCTTCGGCTCTACGCTGAGCTATGTTTTGTCTTGCTTGCTGAACCTGTGCTTTTGCAGTATCTAATGACATTTTAATTTAATATAAAACAATCCTGTAAAATTGAAAAAGAGTTATGAACATTTTCGAACAAATTCACAGGATTGCTAAATGGTTTTCAAAAAACACGACTGACTTAATAGCCATGAATATTATTTATCCTCCTTGTTTTGTTTTAAAACTATCTCATTAAGTTTCTTTTCAAACTTCGGCTTTGATTTAATTAGCATTTCTAATGCTATCGCTTCTTC
>CAYTGH010000083.1:401-1538 GCA_964437355.1 uncultured Candidatus Saccharibacteria bacterium
ATCTGAAAGAAATCTAATTGTATCTTTAGTTTCTAAAATCAACCCAATAATTTTTTCCTTAATATTTAATTCCATTTTAATTTTTTTGCCTCCAACTCTTTTAATTTCTTTCTTAAATCTTTTGCGACTTGGTCTCGGTCAAGCCATTCGATTCTAATTAATTTTTTGAACTTTTCATCCATAAAATAGAATTAGAATTTATTACTTTTAAGCACGAGTGTATTTTTTTAGGTTTTTTCTAGGAAAAGTTTAGGTTTTATTTAGGTTTTATTTCCGTCGTCCATCCAAGTCTCCGAGTTTTGCAGTTTCTGAAGTGCGAGATAAATTCTTTTATCCTCGTCAGTCATTTCAACGTCTTTTCCTTTGTTTAACTTCTTGAATTGTGCTAATTGATTTAACATTAAATGAAATCCTCCTCTATAAAGTAAGTCTTTCTTTTGAAGTTTCTCGATGTCTTCTCTTAAAGCTTCTAGTGTTTTTTTATCTTCCTTGGTCAACTCTTCAATATTATAAATACGTTCATTCATTTCTTTTCTTAAATCATCGTTGTCTAAATGGCTGTAATGTTCAAGAGCAACTTCCATACTATGCCCCGCAAACAATTCATAAACATCTGGGCTTAATTTCTTTCTTAGATTCTGAAGCCTACTATGACGGAAGAGATAAGGAAAAACTCTTTTGTCCAAAACTTTCTTTCCTAGTCTTTGAAGATAATGATGAACTTTCTGAGTTGTGATTTGTGTTTCTCTGTTAACTCCAGGAAAAACAAAATCTTCTGCTCTTAGATTTTCATAAGGATATTCATCTTTGTATAACTTTAATCTATTTGCACTTTCATTAATTGGAAGCGTTCTCACATCTCCAGTCTTAGAAGAACTAAAATGGATTTCTTTATTCTGGAAGTCAACATCTTTCCATCTTATTTTATATAACTCTTCGGGTCTACAAGCAGTTTCATAGATCAACATAATCAAAGCTTTATATTTTATTTCCTTTGAAGCTCTCAAAAGCTTTTCAATTTCTTCTTTAGTTAATAATTGGACTTTTGATAACCTCTCAGACTTAGGTTTTTTCTTTTGTTTAATCCCTTGAAAATTTAGTTCATTAAATCTTGAATACCAATTTTTATACTTCCAC
>CAYTGH010000084.1:0-1524 GCA_964437355.1 uncultured Candidatus Saccharibacteria bacterium
GCAAAGCAGGCTAGGAATAGATACTTTCAGGCAATTTTGCCTTTACGGGGAAAAATCTTGAATGTTGAAAAAGCTCATTTAGATAGAATATTGTCTTCTAAGGAGATAAAGGCTTTAATCATTGCCCTTGGTACAGCTATCGCTGATGATTTCCGTTTGCAAAAATTAAGATATCATCGGATTATTATTATGTCTGATGCCGATGTTGACGGAGCTCATATTTGCACTTTGCTGTTAACCCTTTTTTACCGCTATTTCCAGCCCATTATTGAAAAAGGTTATCTTTATATTGCTCAGCCTCCGTTGTATCAAATTAAAAAAGGGAAACAAGTTTGGTATGTTTACAATGAAAACCAGAAAGAAGAATTGTTGAAGAAAACTCAAAAGCCTTATTCTATACAGAGATACAAGGGGCTCGGGGAGATGAATCCGGATCAATTATGGAAGACGACTATGGACCCAGAGAAGAGGATGCTTAAGCAAGTAATAATCAACGATACCGTTTTAGCGGATCATGTTTTTGATAGCTTAATGGGGCGCGATGTTATGCCTCGAAAAAAGTTTATTCGTTCTCACGCCAAATTAGTTCAAAATTTAGACATTTAATTTTGACAACCAGTAATTATTTAAGTATAGTACTCTTATCATGTTTAAGAAGATAACTACATTTCTCAAAGAGGTTAAAGAGGAAATGGGAAAAGTCAATTGGTTAAGCCGCTCTGTTTTAGTGCGTTATACTTTAATAGTAATTATTGTTTCGATTGTCGTTGCTTTATATCTCTGGGCTTGCGACTTGTTATTTTCTCGTATTTTAAATCTTGTTATTGGTTAATAATCTTTTTATTTTATTGGTTAATTTAAAATGCAACCTAAAGAAGAAAACATTAATGAAGAGGGACTTTGGTATGTTGTTCATACCTATTCTGGTTATGAAAGAAAAGTGGCAGAAGACTTGCAAAGAAGGGTTAAAAATCTTAAAATAGAGAATCAGATTTTTGAAGTTTTAGTGCCTGAAGAAAAAAGGATACGAGTCCAAAATGGCAAGAGGAAGACGACGATTGAAAGGATTTACCCCGGCTATATTCTAGTAAGAATGGTCGTTAATAATCATTCTTGGTATATAGTTCGTAATACGCCTGGGGTGACTGGTTTTCTGGGAACGGGAACAACGCCAGTCCCGGTTTCTCCGGAGGAGATGAAATCCTTGAAGAAAAAAATGGCTCGCCAGAAAGCAGAAATGAAAATAGATTTTGAATTAGGAAGCTTAGTCGAAATTACCGATGGACCATTCAATGGATTTTCCGGCAAGGTGATCGAGATTAATTTAGATAAGGGTAAAATTAAAGTGGCGGTTGATGCCTTTGGCCGAGAAACGCCGGTTGAGCTAGATTCGCTTCAGGTTAAAAAAGTATAATTATGAAATTAGTAAATTACGAAATTTATTAAAATTATGAAATTAGTAAATTACAAAATTTATTAAAATTATGAAATTAGTAAATTACGAAATTTATTAAAATTATGAAA
>CAYTGH010000085.1:0-1514 GCA_964437355.1 uncultured Candidatus Saccharibacteria bacterium
CTGGACCGGAGAAAAAGCGCCAATAAAAACAATGAGAAAAGCAGCAGAAAATGCTCTAAAAAAACAGAATAACAAATAGAGACAGCGACCATTTGCGCCTAAGGAAAGGTTATCTATGGCTGACAAAAAGAAGAGGACAGGTTTCTTCAATTTGGAATTTCTGCCAGAGTTGTGTATAAAGAAAGTAGTTTGGTTATTTTAAGTTAGGCGAAATATCAACATAAGAAGGCGAAAGAATGCAAAACGATGACATTATTCGTAAATTACGGGCAATCTCCGAAACGAATGTAAATGGATGTAAAGAAGAAAATGTAAAAATTCGTGTAGTAATCAAAATGTTGGAAATTTTAGGACATAGGGGCGCATTAGACTTAGAGCATAGTTACGGCACGGATAGACCCGATATTATCATTAACGGACTTGAGCAACCGATTATTATAGAGGTAAAAGGTGCCAATGAGAAACTTACCTCCCATATTCCACAAATCCAAAGATATTCCTATAATTTAAATCCATGTTTATCTATTATTACGAATGGGAATTTATTCTATTTCTTTAGCCCTTTTTGGGACAGAAAGAATTTTAAAGAAAGATTGGTACTTTCGTTCTATTTAAAGGAGTTAGGAGATGAAATGATTGTTGAGAGAGTAAAATCTCTATTGTGGAGAGATTTAGGTTTTAAGCAATTAGTTGAAAATAGAAGGAAATTGGAGGATACGATAGTAAATACGGAAGAGAAAATCAATGAGTGCAAGATAAAGATTTCTAAGTTGACAGATGAAGAGAAATCTCTGACAGAAAAATATCCAAAAATAGCGGAATTGAAAGACCATATTGAATTTTTGGAACCAAAAGTAAAATCAGAAATAGAGTCCTTTTTAAATATTAAAAAACAGATTGGCGACCTTGAAGAACAAATCGGCGCGCTGGAAAAACAAATTCCATCAATCGGCATATATGAATTGAATAAAACAGAGCAGAGAGCTGAGAGAAGGCAACCTTTTCAACATAGACCAACAGAAAATTTTTCTGAAGGTATTTCGGATGAAGTGATAAACATAATAGCGTTGCAACGAGGAAAACAAATAATTCTGTGTAAAAGGCGTGAGAAGGAAAATAAGTATATCTTCTTTCTACCCAAAACTTTCCTCAAATCGAATTATGAACCATCAGAAAAAGGTCGGAAGTTGATGAGAGAGCCCATAAGTAGTGATACTAGTAAGTATGTTGCCAAGATTGAGTATTTACACATTCCCGGCAAGAATAAAGAATTTTGGCAAGAACTATCCAATGAGGGTGAGTTTGAATTATGGGACATTGACAGGGGTCCAATCAAATATTTCACTAAAAGTACTGAGAAAAAAATGCTTCTTTGTATTTTTAGAGTATATGAGATGCCCTTTGAAATTAAAAAAGACGTGGATTTTACTCGAGGCCCTAGGGGTAACAATAAGATAATTAATCCAGAGACTCTTAAAAAAATACAGTCTGGGTTCGATGAGGAGAAGTTTTCG